>JAEOUK010000188.1 GCA_016839385.1 Promethearchaeota archaeon | reverse complement strand
AATTTTAACTAATGGCGCAATCATGGCTGAGTACCCATCAGGTTCTATAATTGATTATTTAACCATTCCTCAAGAGACTGTTTCTGAAATTTATACCCATGTTGAGAAATTCAAACTTCAAACTATGGTATTCGCTTCATATGATATAAACCATAACTTACCAAGGTTTGTTAAGGGGAATTGGTGGTGTAGTAATAAGATTCGCAGATTAGAAACACATGAGTATATCGAATATCTTAATGATCCAGTAATAAGCATTCAATTTATGTATCCTAAGAAAACTCTTGATAAATTCTATGAATTCTCTTGTAACAATACCGTTATCTCACAAAACACTCACATATTGTATTTTGAAGATTCTTTTCTTCCGGGAATGTACTGGTTGGAATATAATCCCTTTAACGCTCGTAAAGAAGTCATGGTCGAGACTTTGATGACTCTAAAAGGATATACAAAAAATGAAACAATAGTATTTGGGGATAACTATAATGATATTGGAATGTTTAAACTTGCAGGAACAGTCGTAGTTGTAGAAAATGCACCTAAGGAAATAAAAAAATATGCGGATTACATTATCCCATCAAATATAGAAGGTGGAGTTCTTCAATTTATTGAATCACATTTGGATGAATTAGTGTAGAATTTATGATTTTCGCAGTTTTTTCTGGAATAGTTTTAAACTATGATTAATTATATTGGATAAATCTCCCCATTGGTTACGTGCTACTAATTCCATAGTCCACTCGAATAACTCTTTTTCAATTTGAACCAAAGCTTCCACTCTATCTCCAAGTACTTGCGTTATACTAAAGGTATCTTCTGAAGGAGTCATGCACCACTCAAATATGTTTTTTATAAAATTGAGGTTGTTTCTTGCTTTAAAGCCGTAATTATTACTTAATGATGATAACATTGAAGGAGTTCCAATCGCAACTACTCGCCCCTCAAAATATCTACCAGCAACAGCAACGATTGAGTTAGGAGCAGGACGTTCTATCCATTTCTGGTTTTCAAATATTTTCATTTTACATGTGGGTGAAGAAAATGCAATTGGGTTGAGAGAAACATCACGATATTCGGCAAATTCTGCATTATCTATAATCTCAAATGAGCACCCTGAAGAATATACAATAGCATCCACATCCTCAGTTATGGGATGGGGTAGAAAGTTCTTGATTAATGGGCGAACCATTTTATCCACATATGATTCCGGATCGAAAATAATATTTGGTAGAATTTTGAATCCAAAATTAATAGTAAGCTCATTTAGATTTGAGCGATTTGATAAATCTCCCCCTTCATCCGAGAAGATTATTACAGATCCTCCTTTACGCACAAATTCTAGAATTGCATAAATTTCATTAATGGAATATGTGGAATCTTGTGCATTTCCTAAAATCAAAATTTCATATGGTTTAAGAGTTTCATTATTTAATGTTGCAGTTAATTTACCCACACGTAAGTTCTGTTGAAATAAATACTGTATAAAAGAATTATATGCATTCGTTTCAATTGTGATTGAATTATTGTGTATTTGATCGAACACAATGTGGAATTCCTCTGCAGCAGTCAATTTATTCGCTCCTAATATAGTTATCAAATTTCGTATATAACAAAAATATGTATGAAAAAAAAGAGGGATTACCTAAACCTTTTCGGGTGCGACATTGTAATATGTATCAGCATCTTTAATTCCCATTTTGGGTTGGAATATACTAACTAGAGCACCAATAATTTTCGCAATTGGGTAAATGGTTCCTAATAAAAGTGCTGCAAAGATGTTATGATTCTTAATCCTTGGATTTTGTTTTCGAATGATTTTTGGCATGAGTTTTGCGATGAGTTTTTTATTGTTATTCTCATCTACAATGCCTTTACGATTAAAACCTGACTGATATGGGTTCGTTCGCATATGACTTTTAAAATCTCTGTAAATCCAGATGAACCAGCCTGCAAAATAATCCCTGGAATTAATTGTTTTTATATGATGTGCAATGACGGATGCTTGATACTCCTCTGAGAACTTGAACGCTGCACGTAAAGGCTTATGAAATCCCAATTTCGCCCCTGCACCAAATTCTGTAAGAATCCAATGCTTCTTAGAATTTGTGTATCGAATTGTATCAAGTAAAAATCCTACTGAGCGATGAGCTAGATAATACCATCCAAAATAGGTATTGATACAGTTAATATCAGATTTTCTTCTCATCCGATCAGTGAACATATTTGCACTAACGTACGAAATTAAACGACTTTTATCTAGCTTATGAGCGTATCGCATTAAATTTTCAATGAATCTCGAGCAAGAGAGATTACTTATGGGAATTTCATTACCACAACTCCACATAATTACACTAGGATGATTATAATCTCGAAATATTAAAGTACGAAGCATGTGGGCTGCTGTTTTAAAGACTTTAGGATCACTAAAAGCTACTCCCCAATATACTGGGATCTCTTCTAATATCAGCAATCCTTCTTTATCTGCTAACTCAATTAAAGTTTCATCATGAGGATAGTGAGCAGTTCGCAGTGCATTAAAACCCATTTTTTTAATATCTAAGACATCCCGTTGGCGGATATCTGATGGCATAGTCCTGTAATAGGGTAACTGTTCTTCGTGAAGACTTACTCCGAACAACTTTATTCGTTTATTATTTAGAAAAAGCCCTTTTTTTGTGGATTTGATGCTTCGTATACCAAAATGTACACTTTTTCGTTCATTTGAACCTACAAGATGGATTTCAAGTTTATATAATTCAGGATGACTGGGACTCCACAATTTCGGTTTTTCTAGTTCAAAAACTACTTCATTATTTTTTTTTCCTACGAAACGATTATCCCCAGATTTAATTAAAACGACAGGTTCATGAGTTAAATCAGGAGTTGTTTGAGAAGTGGGAGAAATTGGTTTAGTATCTTTTAGGAAATCATCAAGAATATCTTGTTCTTCTTCTGGCATGTCTTGATTTTCTGAAGTAATTAACGTAGTGTCATCGAGCTTAATTTCTTGTTTTTGTTCTGATGCCTTTGATGATTGATCTCCAATGTAATATAAATTCCAATTGATATGGTGCATCATTTCCTCTACAGTAGTGATATTCTCTCTATTATCGACAATCCGTAACCTAACATTGATTTTTGCATCTAAATTCCTATCTAAATCGGATGAGACTCCTAACCAATCTATTCGGTATTTTTCTTTGATATGAAACTCAAAATCTCGATAAATTCCCCCATAATTATACCAATCAAATGATCTGCATGGGATTCGATTCTCTTTTCGATAATTTTCGACACGCACCGCTATGTAATTTGTCTCTCGGGCGTTTAAAGTATCAGGAATTACTTTAAACTCGAAAGGCAAAAATCCATAATCATGTGTTCCCAATTCTGCACCATTTAACCAAACTGTGGTGTTGTAGTTAACGCCTTTAAAATGAAGATATAAATCATATAGTCGAGCACTTTTTAGGACATTTGAGTAACCAGGAATCTCATTAAATTCGATAAAAAACCAAACTATTCCCTCAAATTTCTTCAAAGAAGGTATGGAATTCCAACAATTTGGTAATTCTATGGATTCGAAGTTGGTTTTCTTTTCTTCGATCCAAGATGGTATCCACCATCCTTCTTTTATTCCTATATTATCCAGATCAACTTTGAATTTTGCCTTCCTATTTAATGTGTACTTCATGCTCGTTGCTCCGCTATGTATTGTTTTCTACAGAATGAAAAAAAGTTTTCTAGTAGACAAATCGGGTATCTGATCCAAAATGATTTTTCAATGAGGAATTTTATTAGCAAATCAGATCTATTAATATAATGAAGGTATGCTGGTGATCCTATCCACAAAAAATAAAAAATGCCGAACAGTAGATCAATAGGAGAGAGACTTTTCATGGCGAAGAAAATTAAAACTACAAGATATTGGACTCGGAAATGTCCTAATTGTACATTCGAATATCCGAATTGGTTCACTACTTGCCCTCGCTGTCATGCAAGTTGGAAAGGTGAGGGAGGTATTTCCGTAAGTGAAACAGATTCGACACCAATGCCTACTACTCAAATACAAGATTTTCAAGCTGAAAAAGAAAAAACCATAAAAATAATTGCTCAGCTTACCGAAGATGATGTAAGGATCTCAAAATTAACCTTGTTTTTTTCAGCGGATAATGGTATTTCATGGTTTCAGATGGATATGGTGCGAGAAGGGGATTATTTTGCCGCAGATATATTGAACGTTCCGATTAACTCGACAATTGTATATTATCTCAAAGGTGTTGATGAGAATAATATGGAATTTACTGAAGATAATAATCAAAATTATTATTATTACCAAGTAACAGAGAATCTTGAACATGAAATTCCCGAATCACCACCACCTGTCACAGCCCCTTCCGATTCTCCTACTCTATATACTTCCCAACCAGCATCAACTCCCCAAAAGCCTTTTTCCCAACAACATGAATTGGATATTCCTCCCGTTCCTCCAAAACAAGCGACACCGCAAGCAACAGATAGATCTACATCAACTCAAAATGGAGTAATATTTACCCCTCTCGATCAAGTACAACGAGATGCAAATCTAAAAATTTGCCCAAACTGCAAAAGTAAAATTAAAGTAGATTGGGGAATTTGCCCGATTTGCGGCAGTCCTCAACCCCACTAAATTTTTCTATCTGAAGAATTCAGGGTAGCTGAAAGGGAGAGAACTTTTCACAGTAGGAATATTTCCTTCTCCAACTTCCACTATACTTTCAGCTACAAAATTCAGGAAGAGGTTCATCCTATTATGTTTTCGCTATTAAATCATTCTTTTCAAGAATATTTCTTGTATGAATGAAATTATCTTTTCATCTTTTATAATTGCATTATAAAGATTCTCAACTGAATCAACGTTGGAATGTACAGCTTTCATGATGGAGTCTTTAAATTTCTCCTTCTCTTTCTCTAGGGGATCAATACTTTCGATTAACATATCGATCTTTTTCATAAGTTTTTTATCTTTACTGAGCAAAGCAAATAGATGTTGTATTTCCTCCTCATTTAATTCGAATTCGTTGTCAAAAACCAAATCTAAACTACGCTCAAAAGTGGGGATTACCATGATTTATTTTTTTATGTATATTTTAAAACCCCAAGAAAAACCTAAAAAATTGGACTTATGAAGGTTTTATAATCACGGGTCGTATTTGGATAATATTATTATATAGATGAGAATTGCATGGTTAGCACTGTGAACACTAAGAAATTTACTTCGGATTTTCGACCAATGATTCGGTCTTTACTCTTTATCGGATTAGCATTTTTTTATCTTGATTTTATGATTCCAATCTTATCCAGCACGGTGTTTAGTGTTCAAGGAACTGAACTCGGTATAATTTTTTCCTTGCATACTATCGGCTATATGATAAGTTCCCCCTTAGCGGGATATCTCTCCGATAAATGGTCGAAAAAGCGACTTGTATTAATTGGAACTATTGGAAGAGGGATTGCTTATATTGTTATATATATCTCGATTTTCTTCCGCTCCTACTATCTTTTGATCAGTGGATCTTTTACGTTAGGGTTTATGGTTTCTTCTTTTTGGATTCCCTTTGATGCTCTTCTCTCTCAAAAATCTCATAAAGATGTTCGTTCTTCAGCATTTGGTCAACGTAGTTTTTGGTTAGGAATCAGCATTTTTGTAGGATCAGGAATTGGAATTACATACTCAATATTTATAAATGAACTAATTCCTAATACCCCGTTACTAACCTTTTTACCATTAATTATTTATGGGTTCGCAAATATCGTCGCAGGCATAGTTTTTCAGTATATTGTGGATGAATCTCTGGTAATAGAGTCTCAGAATAATATCGAAAACAAACGAGAAAAACAGTTAGAATCTAAAGATCCCGTAAAAAATCTTCTTATTGGAATGATGCTTCTATTCTTTGTTCGCCTCTTGGCATCTACGAATGCATCGATTGCTCAACCATATATTATTCCATACCTATTGGAACTCACGGGAAGTTCTACTATTCAAGTAGCTTATGCGTGGATCCCAGCAGGAATTCTGAACTTTGTACTCGCGCCAAGAATTGGGAAGGTTGTTGATAAACTGAAACCTCAAATCACGATATTAGTAACTTCTTCATTGGGAGCCTTCCTTACATTTGCATTAATCTACTGGGGATCTCAGAATATATGGATATTTGCAATCATTTTAGTTTTTGATATGGCGGTAGGAACTACTGCAGGATTGACAATTCAGAACTATATCAGCCGGATTTCTAGCTCGAAAAGAGGAAAAATATTTGGTATGTCTTCCTTTTTTATGAATTTGGGAGCAGTTATAGGTCCTATATTAGGGGGATTAGCTTGGGATTATATAAAACACACAGGACCTTTCCTTATTTCAATTATTGTGGAATTACTTTTAATTCCTTTATATTGGCTAGCAATATACCTAACAAAATCGAGTTTGGAAGAGCAATATTCGTTTGATCCCGTTATACATACTGAAAGATCAGAATTATAAATGCCTAAAATCTTTAATGGAAGATGACATACTAAGGGATATAATGAAGAAATCTAAGCGCTGGAAAGGGATTTTTTTCGGTGTTTTGAACATAATTCTTATCACTGGTCCTCTGGTGTATTTAGGAGTTTATCCCAACCTTCGCCAAGAACCCTCTTCATACAGTGAATCGTTGTTTTTCTCATTACTTGATAGAAATTATACTACAATTTCTCAAGCTAAAGACGCTTACGAAGATGGAGAGATTGAAATTGCAAAAATAACTCTTCAACAATATTACAAAAATCGTCCAAATGACACAAATTATGAGCTGATAAGTTATAATCTCACGGAAGAAATGGAAAGAGCAAATATGGCTATTCAAAGGATATTTACTCACCATGGAAAGACACTTTCCCTTCTGAACTATTCTGAATCAGAAACGATTATTGTTAATGGACGAGAAATTCCTAACACAAATTGGCATGCTAATCCATACCCTCAAGATGATGAATGGATCTGGCAATTTTCTCGGTGGGCATGGATAGAAGATTTTGCTCGAGCGTACAATGGGAATTTAGCTATTGGTAACACATCTCAAGCAAATATGTATGCCCGAGAATGTATCGATCTCATCACAGATTTTATTTTGAAAGAACCCGTGGGCTCTTCTTATACATGGCGTACGCTTGATTCTGCCCTGCGGGTCCGCAATATTATTGCCGTAGGTGAGGAATTGCGGAATTCAACCTATTTTACACCAAGTTTTTGTTTTCTATATTTACGATTCTTAGCTGATCATGGACGATATATTGCAGATTTTCACAAAACTCATTATAATTGGGCTTTTATGGAATCTAAAGGATTACTAAGAATTTGTGCATACTTTCCTGAATTTCTTCCAACTCTAGATTGGGAACAAGAAGTATGGGATACCTTATCCCTAGTAATCCAAAATACTTTTTATTCCGATGGTGGATCTCGAGAACATGCACTAAATTATCACGTAATAGCTGCTCGAGATGTACTAGATTGTCTTGAAATTGCAGATACTTATCCGCACTTGGATGGTCCAATCACATTAAAAGATTTAGTATTGAATTCATATTTATTTCTGCTACATAATACTATGCCCGATTATTATGGAACTACATTTGGAGACACAAAACTAAAATATTTGAAGATTTACATCGGACAAGGTAGTGCCTTTTTCCCGACCAATACTGAATTTTCTTATTTTGACTCATTCGGAAATCCCATAGGTGTAAATTCTCCGAAATTAAGCGTGAGTTTTCGAGATATTGGAGTGTATGTTTCACGCAGTGCATGGAATGATTCTAATGCATTGTTTTCCTATTTTGATGGGGGACCCTATGGAGAATTTTACCACACTCATCAAGATTTCGGTAGTGTTCAACTTTATGCATTTGGTAGGCGATTATTGATAGATCCAGGAATTTCTTCGTATACTCATGATGCGTATTCAAACTATTTCAGACAATCTT
>JAEOUK010000187.1 GCA_016839385.1 Promethearchaeota archaeon | reverse complement strand
TTCGATCCTGTTGATTTGGATCCATTTTCAAGACTCCTTAATCAATAATATCGGTTTTTCCTTCCCGTAACAATCGATGCAATACCTTTCCTACAGCAGATTTGGGCATTTCTTGAATAAATTCCACGATTCGAGGATATTTGTACGCGGCCACACGTTCTTTCATCCAATTGATGATCTCTTGTTCTGTTACTTTACCCTTATAATCATCCTTGATTACAACGTATGCTTTCAGATTTTCCCCGACAGCGGGATCAGGAATACCAATAACCGCAGCATCCATAATTGCTGGGTGTTCCATTAAGTACGCTTCGATTTCTGCAGGGAATACCAAGTGCCCTTTGTATTTAATGAGATTTTTTATGCGTGATTTAATAGAGAGATAACCTTCTTCGTCAACTACACCAATATCTCCGGTGTATAGCCATCCATCTTTAATGCAATCTGCAGTTTCTTGCGGTCTTTTGAAATATCCCTTCATCACTTGAGGACCTCTTACACATATATGACCTTCTACTCCAATGTCAACAATTTCATCCGTCTCGAGATCTACTACCTTGCACTGAGTTGATGGAAATGGGAATCCAACGCTTCCTGCCTTTGCTTTTCCGTATTTGGATAATGGAACGGCATGGGATACAGGACCGGCTTCTGTTAGTCCATATCCCTCACGCAATACAGCTCCCGTCATTTTTTCGAACGTATTTTGAACTTCAAAGGGCAAAGCTCCAGCTCCGCAGAGACAGAACTTAATGGAACTCAGATCATGATTTTCAATGCCTTTGTAGTTATTTAAATTATTGTAAAGAGCTGCGACTCCTGGGAATATAGAGATCTTATTGTGAACAATTGTTTCCAGTAATTCATCAGTATCACGGGGATTTGAGACCATTACCATATTAGCACCAGTTAACATACTGAGATGTAAACAGACGGTTTGAGCATAAATATGATAAAGTGGTAATGCTGTAAGCATAACTTCTTTACCTTCTTCCACATCAGGGAACCAAGCACGACATTGATATGCATTACTAACTAAATTTCGATTAGTTAGCATAGCCCCCTTCGGTAAGCCGGTAGTACCTCCTGTATATTGCAGGTTGATTACATCATCGAAATCTTTCTCGACAGATGCTAAGAGGGCTGGATCTGGTTCGGTGTTGTGTATAATATCTTCAAGATAGAGAATTTTTCCAGTTGGATCCATTAAATCCTCTTCTTCTGGATTCTGAGAGAACCACGGACTAACGGAGCTCTGGATTACTTTCTCAACGTTGTCTGGAATTGCTCCCTCATTGATTTGGTCAAAAGCATCCCAGATAATGTAAAATCGGGCTTCGGAATCTCTTAATTGATATGTAATTTCCAACTTCTTGAACAATGGACTTAAAAGAGTAACTTTTCCTCCCGCACGAACTACTGCATAAAAACAAACAACACATGAGGGAGTATTAGTAAAATGAAGAGCTACCGTTTCGTTGCGTTTTAATCCCATTTTTAGTAATGCAGTAGCTACACGATCAACTAGTTCATCAATTTTCTTATACGTAAATTGCGAAGTAAAGTATGTAACTGCAATGCTATTGGGGAATTTCTTCGCAGCATTTCGAAGCATCTGGTCTAACGGTATTTCTGGAATCTCAATATTTCGTGGTACATCTTTTGGCCATAAATCCCCTGGAGGATTATTATGAATTTCGTACATATTGGTCATACTTCCTATTCCTACTTAGAGCTATATAACTATTTTCCCAACATGCGAAAACGAGCTTAAACATAAAAAACTAAAATTTTGTTATGATTTAACCAAATGCACGTAAGTTTTATAATCGTTATATAACAGATAGAACGGTTCTTCATCCTCATCAATAACTGAGAATCTTAACACTTCATCATAAAATACATTATCAGAATAATCGTCATTTACCGTCGAAACTTCACCTATTAACACTGTTCCATAACCTTTCTTTGCCCAAAATTTGTGGAAATGGTCCCGTGTAAGAGTAACGGATTCTCCGGGATGTAGTTCCAAGATATCTCCTGGTTGAACTCTATATTTTATACCATCCATACTAATTTCAAAAGATTCGAATGATTTTTCATGATTCTCAGTCGATTTATAGACTTGGATCTGTAAAATACCTCCACCACGATTAATTATATCCTCAATTTTCGAATTATGATGATGGAGAGGATTATTTTGACCCTCTTGGACAATTATTAGTTTTTCACAGTAAGGTTTACTTTGTGGGGATGTATTACTAAATTTTCCATTTCGAATTGAAAATAACACTAATCCGTACTCAGAGAAATTACCACATCCAAAATCAGTGATATCCCAACCTAATGCATTTTCAATAATTTCTGAACATTCATCACCCTTTGTTTGCCAATCTTTTAGGGTCCAATATGCAAAAGGAGGAAGGTAAAACTTATGCTTTTTAATTATTTCGATGGTATTACGCATGATTTGATTAATCTCTGATCTTTTCATCTCAATTTTCAACCGAAATTTTGTTTGTGTTTTCTTTTATTTATGTTTGGTATGATTTATTGTATTTTTCCATTTTGTATTGAGTTTTAAATTGTATATTATTCATGATGATTTTCAATATAGTAATAGCTGCATATTAAGGGATTAAACTTCCGCATTTCTCGAATCACAATTCAAAATCCTTTTTATGTGGGAAGAAAAAAACTACTCATATATTTTGTTGGATTTGTGAAACAAAAATGAGTGAAAACGAATTATTTGATATTATAATTATTGGTTCTGGTCCGGGTGGATACCACTCTGCGCTTCGTGCTGCTCAATATGGGGCTAAGGTCGCAATAATTGAGAAAGATCTTCTTGGAGGGACATGTAGCAACTGGGGATGTATCCCAACCAAAGCTCTCGTAACTTCTGCTCATTTACTTGAAGATATAAATGATAAAGCAGATGACCTAGGAATAACCGTTGGAAATGTATCATTTGACTTTGCTAAAGCGGTTGAACGAAAAAACAAGGTTGTTAAGGAATTACGAGAAGGTATTGAAGGTTTACTTAATATTCGTAAAATTCCGATTTATTACGGATATGGGAAATTAGAAGGTGGTAATATCGAAACTGGCTTTAATGTCAGTATCACTACCAAGGAAGGAGAAAAAACTCTACTAAGAGGAAAACGAGTTATCATCGCAACAGGATCAACTCCAGCGTTAATTCCTGCATTCAATATAGATCATGAGAAGATTTTAACCAGTGATGATATTCTACACCCAGATTTCAACAAACTCCCAAAATCGTTACTAATAATCGGAGCTGGTGTTATTGGATGTGAGTTTGCAAATATATTTCGAACCTTTGGTGTAGAAGTCACATT
>JAEOUK010000186.1 GCA_016839385.1 Promethearchaeota archaeon | reverse complement strand
CGAAAATTTGTTTTTATTTTCGAGAGATATATAGATTATTCTGTCTATATCCTGCGAGATCTACATTAATAGAAGTAAAACCATACTCACTAAATTTTGCGTATATTTTTTTCCTAGTTTTTTCATCAAGTAATTTCGAGATAACTTTCATTTTTACCTCAATAATTACATGCTGATTATCTAAAATTCTCACTCGAACTAGCTTGATACCAGTTAGATGTTTGACAAAATCCTCCAATTCTTTAACTGCTTTAAGTAAATCTTCTGTAATTGGTAAATTATAGGAAAATCTTGTTAGTAAATTGATTTCAGGATGCTTATTAATCTTAAATCCATGTTTT
This sequence comes from Promethearchaeota archaeon, assembly GCA_016839385.1. The sequence goes on along the minus strand of JAEOUK010000186.1, from coordinate 4,674 downwards.
TTGGCTAAATATAAGAGATCTTCTCGAGTTATCCCTAATTCGCCAAAAATCATTATATATTTATTACCAAATTGCTGTTTTCCTGCCCAAAATGCATGAAAATGTTCGGAACATGTTCCATCTATCGAAAAATCAAAATTCTTTGAATTTCGGGATGTTTCTATAATATCAGCAATTCCTTTTTTACAAAAAAAATCCCGTTCATCTGAATTTAAAACGAGGATATTTTGGTTTATTTCTAAATTTTGGATAATTTCCACTTTAATTTCAGAATTCTCAGGAGAATCTTGGAAATCGTGAACGTATTGTAGGTCTTGGGGAGAAGTATATGAGGTTTCGACAAAGACACAACTCATTTCTTGTACGACGGGTCGTGCAAGTTCGACTAACATTGTTGAATTTAATCCACCTGAAAATGCAATTAATATTTTTTTCCCTCGAATTCGCTCGTAGAATATTGATAATTTTTGATTTAATTCTTCAATTAATTCCGGCGTATACGCTTCAACTTTTCGAAACATGAGAATCAAGAACTGAGTATGTTTGTTGGGTATCAGAAAATAAAAAAATCATTGTTTGTATGCCATAACCGCTACAGGGACCGAAGCTTTACGCCATTCTGCTATCTTTCCACTGTATTCCAAATCTAATCTATACCGACCATGATTTCCAATTATAACCATGAGAGATTTCGAACGCATCTGCTTATAAATGGAAAGTAGCCATTTATCGGTTCTTTTAATTAATTTTTCAATTAATTCTTCTGGAGTAGCGCGTTTTTGTCGATGAAGGTTCTCAAAATCAAGAAAATGTAACAATGTGAATGCATTTTTGTTAATTACTTTAGCAGCCTCAATCCATGTACTCATATCGCTATCTTTTGGTATTACATTTGTTCCTCCATTATATCGGTTTAAATCTTTTGCACGACCAATAAAACAAGTCTCCAATCCTGCTTCATTCAATTTTCTTAATAAATGAAAACCTTTGGGTTCAAATCCACCAAAAAGTAGTTGATGAAATACTCCAAGAGTATATGGATTTTTTGTGGATAATAAAACAAATGCGGATGCTTTCTGAATGAGGAATTCTGGCTTGTAATAAGTTATTTCGAATAAACCCAAGTTGTCAATAACAACCATTATCACTCGTTTAATATCTTTAAAATTCTGGATTACTGGTTCTATAGGTTTAGGTATAATATTTGGTTGATCTACTTTTAGTAAATTTAGTACAGTAGCCGGCATTGATGGAAGTAATCCTTCCCAGGTCGGTAATTCACTCATGAAACTCACGCAATCAATTATAATTTTGTAAATGGAAGTTCGATCTTAATAATATTTGTAGTTTAAAAGAACCATAAATACAATTCTACACGTAATTAAGCGAATATCTCCTTAATTATTGACTGGTATTTTTATCGGAATTCTTGAAAAATCCTTCTTGTTTCATTTTTGTAACGATTTTTTGCACTTTTATCAAAGGTTTTTGCACTATTTTTGACAAGTCATCTATGGTGATGGAGGGATTGTCGATTTTCAATCGAAGTATTTGACCTCGCAATTCACGGGTTGAACCTTCAAATTTTGGTTGCTTTTTATAATGGAAACTTCGATGATTCGGGTCAGGTTTCACCATTTTCTTTAAATATACGCCATAATCCATTAGAGCGTAGTACCACTCTCTCGGATTATCATGATCTATTGTTTTTTCTACTAATTCTAAAATATCATTATCTTTGATTCCTGACTTTGTAAAGAAGAAGATGTGAAGATAAACTCTCCGAATGTTCGTTTCGATAAAAGTATTGGGGACATTGTAAGCAAACGAGGTCATTTCACGAGCAGTAGCGTGTCCAATACCTTTAATTTTTTCTAATATTACTGGATCTCTTGGTAAAATTCCATTATACTTGTCTACTATTATTTCAGCAGCCGTTTTCATCCAAATTGCGCGACGATTATAACCTAATCCTTGCCAAAGCTTCAATACATCATCTATAGAAGCGTTTGCTAATTCTTGAAAAGAAGGAAATCTATCCAAGAAAGTTTGATATTTTGGTATAACAGCAGAAGTTTGTGTTTGTTGGAGCATCCATTCGGATATGAAAATGTGATAGGGATTTCTAGTTTCTCGCCATGGAAATGGTCGTGGATGAGTTTTGTAATAACTCCATATTAAGTTCTGAAAATCTCTAACTATTTCTTTAGTTAATCCTTTCTCATCATAAAATTTAGTAAAATCTGAAGCGAAAAACGTCATTCTAAATGCAAATAATTCAAATTAGAAAAAAAAAGTTGGGAATAAAATTGATCATTTAGCAACAGGAATAGGCATTGTAGTTTTAACTTGAGGACTAATTCTACGCATAACCCTATGAACAGCTTCCACACATTTTTTATTTTCTTCCGGAGTACCTGCAGTGATACGGAAGTATCGAGTTTCATCACACCCAACATTTGGAGAAAATTTCTTAATGCGGATTCCCACTTTCATCATTTCATTAACAAAAGTGATAGCAGAGGTTTGTCCATCAATAAATTCTCCTAAAAAGTAGTGGGTGATACTTGGATAAGTCACCATATTTGGATAGATTTTCAACTCATTTCGTATGAAATCGACATGATTTATGACAGTTTTTCTAACCCATTGAAGATGATCTTCATCTTCTAAGGCTGCACAGACAAGTTTTTCTTGCAATAATCCAATACGGTAATTGGTGACTTGAGATTCCATCTCCTCAACAATCTTTTTACTTGCTACTAAATATCCTACTTTGACACTTGCCATCCCATAAGCAAACGAAAAAGTTCTACTTGTAAATAAATTCGGATATTTAGGTACCAAACTTGTGAAATATGTATGGTCATTTTTGTCCATGTATTCCACATACGCTTCATCCATAAAGAACATCGTATCTTCATATTTTTCAATTAGAGGAATCATTTCCTCTACACTTACCACAGGTTGGCCCGTAGGATTATTTGGTGTTGCGATATATACTAGACAATCTTGTTTTTTCAAGATGTCTTCCAAGAGTGTAATATTTAAGTGAAAATTATCCTCAGGTTTAATAGGCAAATAAATAACAGGAAGTTTTCGCTTAATTGCTCCTAAAGGTACTTTTGTGTATGTTAAATTAGGTGTAACAACTGGATATCCCTTATTCAGAAATAAATGCTTAAATATTCGTCGAAAAGAGGATTTTATTTGCTTCTTAATAAGCCATGGAATCAATTGTTTTAAAACAGGTCCAGAACCCCATGTTACGAAGACATTTTCTTTCGGAATGTTATTCTCTTCTGCAATAGCTTCTACCATTAAATCATTTGCAGGGGTAGAATAATGCCTAAGAGATGTACGTTCATTAAAAGTCTTTAATAAGTCAATGCATTTCTCCGGACAATAAATTCCGTCATTTAAACCTAAATTAATCAATGTTTTTTCCATCAAAATCACTTCTCTTTAGTTAACCACTAGGTTGATCAAACAATAATTTATTTATGGAAAAATCAGTGTTCAATAAAAACTATTTGAAAGGTAAGATGGAAAAAATATGATCAATTCTATTACTGGTTCAGTTGTATTTTATTTCCTAATCCTTTTAGTAGTGCTTTAAGGTATTATGCAGCCTTAGATGTAGTATCTTGTATAACAGTACCAGTTGTATAGTAAATTATTATTTCTTCACCATTTTTTCTTCTGGATTTCATTGAAGGAATTTGTCTGTCTGTAATTTTCATGATTAATTAGTTATTTAACAGTTGAAAGGGATTCAAAAGCGTTTTAATAATACTTAGGTTAAGTTATAGAAATGGGAGAAAAATTTGAGGACACTAAAAAATTCAAAAATGCTTTTGAAATATCCTACGAAGACTTTTTCATGACGAGATTTCTACCAATGTTGGGAGTTATTCAAAGGTTCATGGAAGTTTTCGGAGAGGAAGAAACATTACAAATAGTAGGTCAATATATTGATGATCTTGCAATAACCCAGATAACTAACTCCCAGCCTATTGATCAAATTGAAAATTTTGCTCAGTTCAAAATAGTCTTAATGTCTATACTAAATACCGAATTTATGAAAAATGCAACTTCTTTCCAGATTATAGAAGATACTGATGAGGTCTTTGAACTAAGGTATGATAAATGCCTTTGGGCAGACACTTTTAAAAAGTTGAATTTTGATGGGGAGCTAGGCTTTAGAACCGCGTGCAGAGCTGACAATTCCATTGCAAATGCATTGCATCCAAAGGTAAGATTAACTCATATGAAAACATTGATGCAAGGAGATAAATTTTGTAGTCTCTGTTATACATGGGGAAAGGAATAAGAATTTAGTTACCAGTTTCACCGATCATTTTTATATTGTTAAGATCATAGGGGAATAGATTGCTATGACAGAAAAAATCACACCTGAAAAATTTAAAAATAAATTTGAGATCACTTATGAAAATTTCATGATCGGAAGATTTCAATCAATAGTTGGATTGATACGCAAGTTTAGTTCCGAATTGGGAGAGGAGAATGCTTTGAAACTAGCAGGTGAGTATGTTGAAGAGACGTCAGTGATTCAAACAAAAAAAATGGTTGAACAGAGCCCGATCGAAAATTTCAACCAATTCAAAGAAGTGTTTAAAAACCAAATGACTACAGAATTCATGAAAAATAGTT
>JAEOUK010000185.1 GCA_016839385.1 Promethearchaeota archaeon | reverse complement strand
ATGTTTGGATTCCAGTTCTTTTCCTATCTCATACCCTTTATCAATTGATTTCTGATTAGATTCAATAATCGCAGTTCCCTTCTTTTGAAATGCATCTCTGATTAATTCATAAAGAATTTTTTTTTCAGATTTTAAAATGTATGAAATTACTCCTAATGCAATCATATTTGAGTAAATATGACTGCCAATATCTTTAGCATAATCAGTAAAGGGTACTTCAATTAAACGAGATAATATATTGGAATCTAAATTAAGGAATTCTTTTTCCCCTAATATAGTTGTATTTTTTGATATGCGCAGTTTTAAATGAGGAATTGCTGTATCTGTTAAAGGAACTAAAATATCAATCTTCTCTTGGAAAGCTCGAACTGGTGACGATGCAACTCTGATAGCTGTTGAGTTAATTCCCCCTCGAACTCGACTCATGTATTCTCGTGAGGCAAAAACATATAGTCCAGATCGCTTTGATGATACAACTAGCATTTCTTCAACGGTTTGGATACCTTGACCAGCAGCACCAGCCAGTACTATATTTACCACAATATACCAAATTTGTATTCCACATTATAAAAGCATATTATTTTATTTTAAAGTGCAATTAATTGATAAGAAAAACTTTTAGAATCTTTAAGAAAACTTCAATCTATGCGGTTATTAGAGTATGAATCGAAACAAGTATTTCGAAAATACGGTTTACCACTTGTAGATTCTGTTCTTATTGAAAAACCAGAAAACATCGAGATGATGGTTGCGCAGTTTTCTTTTCCGGCAATTGTGAAGTCTCAGATCGCAATTGGTGGGAGAGGAAAGGCAGGATTAATTAAAATAGCAAAATCACGTGAAGAAGCTAAAAATTTATGTAGAGAGTTTTTTCAACGAGAAGTTGCCGGATATAAAGTTCAAGCTATTTTAATTGAAAGTTTGGTTAATATAAAGCACGAATATTATGTTTCTATTGCACTAGATACATCCAGTCGTCAATTTTTTATAATTGCAAGTGCTGAAGGAGGAGTAGAAATTGAGAAGGTTGCAAAAGAAACTCCAGAAAAAATCCTCAAGATAGGATTTAATCTAAATCTAGGATTGACGGATGAAAAAGTGAATGAAGTAGTGAAATTCCTTAACCTTCCGGAAAAAGAATATGATAATGCATGTAAATTCTTCCATACACTATGGGATATTGCCCATAATGCAGAAGCAACGCTCGTAGAAGTAAATCCTTTGGTATTAGCTACTGAAGGATTATTTGCAGTAGATGGGAAAATGATCTTAGATGAAGACGCTGATTTTCGTCAATCTGATACGAAGATTCTTCAAGATAAGAAGTTATCGGAACTAGAGAAAATTGCCAAAGAAGCAGGTTTTTCATTTGTTGAATTGGGTGGAGAAATCGGAATACTAGCAAATGGTGCGGGTTTAACTCTTGCATTATTGGACGTGTTGACTGATCTCGACCTAAAACCTGCAAATTTTCTGGACGTAGGAGGTGGGGCAAGTAAAGAACGCGTATACAGCGCTTTGGAATTACTGCTCAAAATGAAACCTAAAGGCGTTCTTATCAATATCTATGGTGGAATTACACGATGCGATGTTGTAGCTGAAGCGGTTATTGAAGCTTTGAAGGTTTTCAAAGATCATCCCCCACTTGTAATACGTTTAACGGGTACAAACGAAAAGGAAGGAGTTGAATTACTTCATAATGCAGGTATGGAAGCCTATCAAGATGTATTAGAGGCGGTTAATAAATTGAAAGAACTTCTAGAGGTCCAAGAATAATGTATATCAGTGAAAAATCAAAAGTTGTCGTTCAAGGAATTACTGGAGGACAAGGTGCTTTCCACACAAAATTGATGAAGGAATATGGAACTAATATCGTAGCAGGAGTAACACCAAAGAAAGGTGGTCAAGAAATTCATGGTATTCCAGTGTTCAATACAGTTCAAGAAGCTAAAGATGCTACAGGTTGTGATACTAGTATCATTTTTGTTCCCGCTCGGTTTACCTATGGAGCAGTCCGAGAGGCAATTTTAGCAAAAATACACTTGATTTGTATTATTACCGAAAATGTGCCTGTATTTGATATGCTTCGACTTGTAGAGCTTGCGAGAGAACATGATGTGCATCTTGTTGGTCCAAATTGTCCGGGCATGCTAGTACCTGATAAAATTAAATTGGGGATTATGCCAGGAAATTTAGCGAATTATGGTTATGTGGCCGTGGTAGCAAAATCTGGAACGTTGAGTTATGAAATCACGAAAGCAATTGGAAATGCTGGAATTGGAGTACGTGCATATGTAGGAATTGGGGGGGATCCTATAAGAGGAACTACAATGGTTGAGGCGATAAAATACTACAATGAGGATCCTGAAACTGAAATTATAGTTTTAATAGGAGAAATCGGCGGGAGCGAAGAAGAAGAAACAGCAGCGTTCCTAAAGGCATTCGGTAAAAAATCAGCTGTGGCTTATATTGCTGGTAAAAGTGCTCCAGAAGGAAAACGGATGGGTCATGCAGGTGCAATCATCTCAGGTGATGTTGGAACTGCTACAGGCAAAATCAAAGCACTTGAGGATGCTGGAGTTTCGATTGCAAGTACGCCTTGGGCTGTGCCAGAGTTGTTACAGAAAATCCGGGATACTCATTAAATTTTCTTTCTGTTTTTAATAGTTTTTTCCAATTTATGTTCATATTTTTGATATTCCATCGATTCACGGAACGGTGGGATTATGTACCCAAATAGCTTTAAGTCTTATCATCATTTGATTTACACATTACTCTAACTAGAGTGACAAAGGAAAAATGGCCTCAAAATCTATTTATGAAGCAGCTGCGAAAGCGTTAATTGCTTCAGAACTTCCTAAATATTATCCGGAATGGAAATATCACAATAATTTGGCTTTAGTGGATTTAAATACGGATATAAAAAAGGTATTAGAACTCCCATGGGTCAAGAAAGGTAAAAATGTCTGTAAACCTGACCAGTTATTTGGCAAACGTGGAAAAGCAAACCTAATCTTGCTCGATGCAGATAGTAAACAACTTAAGGATTTTATTGAGAAAAAACTCGGTTCAACTGTAGAAATTAATGAAATTAAAGGAAAAATTGAACGCTTATTGGTAGAACCGTTCGTTCCACATGAAAAGGAGTATTATGTATCCTTTACAACTGAACGAAATGGAGATACCATTCATTTTTCATTGGAAGGTGGTATTTTCATTGAAGAGAACTGGGATAAAGTCACTCATATCAATATTCCGATCGGAACTGACATTAATTCTTTCAATTTAAAAGAAAAACTTCCAAGTTTAGGGAAAACGGCAGAAATCGTCGTTCCGTTTATCAAAGGACTCTACCAAGTATTCATGGATCAAGATTTTACTTTTCTGGAATTGAATCCTTTTGCGATTACAGAGAATAAGGAAATCGTGCCTTTGGATGTGAAAGCACGATTAGACGACACAGCAAGTTTTCTTCATGGAGATACATGGGGTAATTCTATTGAATTCCCTGCTGGATTCGGTCAAGAGTTTACAGAAGAAGAAACGATGATTCAGAAATTAGACGAAAAAACTGGTGCTTCATTAAAACTAAGAGTTCTTAATCCAAAAGGACGAATTTGGACTATGGTTGCAGGAGGTGGGGCATCTGTTATCTACACTGATACAGTTGCGGACTTAGGTTTTGGTGATGAACTGGGTAATTATGGAGAGTATTCTGGAAATCCAACACGAGAACACACTGAAATTTACGCACAAACTCTAATCGATCTGATGTGTAAGTATCCTCCACCAAAAGGAAAAGCGAAATACTTGCTAATTGGTGGTGGTATTGCTAATTTCACTGACGTTAAAGCTACTTTTTTGGGAATTACAAGCGCTATTGCGAATTCTGCAGAAAAACTGAAGAAAGCAAACGTGAAAATTTATGTAAGACGAGGTGGTCCTAATGAAAAAGCGGGATTGGAATTGATGCGTGAAACAGGAGAAAAAACTGGAATACCTATTGAAGTGTTCGACAGGTACTCGCATATGACGCATATTGTGTCATTAATTACGAAAGAGGAGGTTAAGAAATGAAAGATTATGAACTATTTGATCGAAATACACAAGCTATTATTTATGGAGTGCAAAATGCTGCTATTCAGCGTATGTTAGATTTTGACTATGTCTGCAAACGGAATAGTCCCTCAGTAGCTGCTATTATAAATCCCTCACAAACCATTGCTGTTGAATATCTCAAAACTTTCTGGGGTTCAAAAGAAATAGTGATTCCTATCTACAAGTCTCTTGAATTTGCAGCAAAAAAGCATCCTAAAGCTGATGTTTTAATCAATTTTGCATCGTTTCGATCTGCATATGAAACCAGTTTGGAAGCTTTGAATTCTAAAACTATTCGTACTATAGTAATTATTGCAGAAGGTGTACCAGAACGACAAGCACGATTATTAATTCGAACCGCGAAAATGAACAACAAAATTATAATCGGTCCTGCTACGGTTGGATCAATTGTTGCTGGAGCATTCAAGGTTGGGAATACTGCTGGTACTCTAGAAAATATTATACTCAGTAAGCTATATCGTCCTGGTTCCGTGGGATTTGTATCTAAATCAGGGGGTATGTCGAATGAAATGTACTTCATGGTTGCTCAAAATTCTGATGGGATTCAAGAAGGAGTTGCAATTGGAGGAGATAGATATCCAGGTACCACTCTGATGGACCATGTTATGCGATATGAGAAAAACCCTGAAATCAAGATGATTGTGTGCCTTGGCGAGATAGGCGGAATGGATGAGTATACTATCGTGGATGCATTAAAATCCAAGAAAATTACAAAACCACTTGTGATGTGGGTGACGGGAACTGCGGCACGAATTCTTCCGAAAGGATTACAATTTGGTCATGCTGGTGCGATGGCAGGATCTGCCAAAGAAACTGCAGAAGCAAAGAACAAAGCACTTAAAGAAGCTGGAGCAATAGTACCAAATTCGTATGATGATTTTAATCTGAAAATCAAAGAAACTTATGAATCTTTAGTGAAAAAAGGCACAATTACTCCAGCAGAAGATTATGAACCTCCAAAAATACCCATGGATTATGCTGATGCTGTGAAACAAGGATTAGTGCGACGTCCAACTGATGTAGTTGTAACCATTTCGGACGATCGAGGTGATGTTCCTACGTTCAATAAAGTAGGACTAGACACTATAATTGAGCAAAATAAATCCATAGGGTATGTTGTCGGTCTTCTATGGTTCAAACAAGAACTCCCAGATTTTGCACAACAGTTTATCGAGATGGTAATTAAATTGACAGCAGATCATGGTCCGGCAGTATCGGCAAGCCATAATACTATAGTAACTGCTCGAGCAGGTAAGGATCTTATGTCTGCCTTAGTGAGTGGCATACTTACGATAGGTCCACGATTCGGAGGGGCGATCTCAGACGCTGCAAAATATTTCCGTGAAGCACTTCAAAAGAGGATGAGTCCTCAACAATTTATTGGGTATATGAAAAACAAAGTTAAAATCAACATTCCAGGGATAGGACATAGAATAAAATCAGTCGAGAATCCTGATGTAAGAGTGAAATTGCTAAAAGAGTTTGTACTTCAAAATTTTCCCAAACATCCACATCTAGATTATGCTCTTGAAGTAGAGAAATTGACCACCCAGAAACGCAACAACCTAATACTTAATGTAGACGGAGCAATTGGAATTTGTTTTATGGATATGCTGGAAAATCTTGATTATACTCCAGAGGAAATCGAAGATGTGATTGATTCAGAAATTCTTAATGGACTGTTCGTGCTTGGGAGAAGCATTGGTATGATCGGGCATTTTGCGGACCAAAAGCGCCAACGCGCAGGATTATATCGTCAACCATGGGATGAAATTCTATTTTCTGATTAATTATTTTTCAAATCTTTCTTTTTTTCATTATGTTACTGGAATTATTCTTATCCTACTTTAATTGGGATTCAATCAGATTTTCTAACTGAAATCCCTCGCTTTTACAATTATTACTACATATCATCTTTTCTGGGAGCAAATCCAAGAAATATAAGAATAAGTGCTGCGAATATTATCGAATTAGGAATTATAGTTATTTTTATCGGATTAAATGTGCATAAAAATTCCGCTACACCCCATGTCATCCATCCGATACCTAAGAGAAGGGATTTTTTTCTTAGAATTTCTTCTTCCTTGTACAATTTTCTCCGAATTCTGAGAAAATTAAATCCTAATGCAAGTACGGCGCTTATCAAAAACCCTGTGTTTATCGTACCTACAATATGCTTGATATTGACATCGACTAACTCACCGGGTGAAGTCGGT
>JAEOUK010000184.1 GCA_016839385.1 Promethearchaeota archaeon | reverse complement strand
ATACTATCTTGAGAAGGTGAAGTGACTTGACGAAAGAATTGATTAAAAATGTTGTTTGCCCTTTTTGCGGTTCAAATTGTGATGATATAGAGGTAGAGGTTGAAAATAATAAAATTTTAAGTGTATACAATGCTTGCAGTGTTGGTACCGCGAACTTTATTCCAGTTCCTGGCGCAAAACGATTCATTTCTCCACTTTGGAGAGAAAAGAAAACAGAGGAATTTCAAGAAATCTCTTGGGAAGAAGCACTAAACAAAGCGGCAGATTTAATGGTGGGAAGAATTCGACCACTTTGGTTTGGATGGAGTGAAACAAGTGTAAATGCAATTCGAGAAGGAGTAAAACTTGCAGAATTAACAAAAGGGATTATAGATGGTCAAGTTACTCATTGTCATGGTCCAAGTGTTCAAGCTATTCAGATGGTAGGTTATCCAAGTTGCACATTAGGAGAAATTAAAAATCGAGCAGATGTAGTTGTATATTGGGGATGCAATCCCTTGAATGCTCATCCTCGTCATATGAGTAGATACAGTTCATTTACACGCGGATTCTTCAGAGAAGATGGACGTGTCGACAGGAAAATTATCGTAGTTGATCCTCGCTTTTCAGACAGTGCTAAAGTAGCAGATAACTATTATCAAGTGAATTTGGGTGAAGATTACGAAGTTTTTCAAGCTTTGAGGGCAATCATCAATGGCACTAAACCCAGTCAAAAAATAATAGGCGGAATTAAGAAAAAACAGCTAAAAGAATTAGTAGAAATAATGAAGTCTGCTAAATTCGGAGTTGTGTTCTTTGGATTAGGATTGACCCATTCTCTTGGAAAATCTCAAAATGTTTCTGCCGCCATCGAAATGGTTCAATTGTTAAACCAATATACCAAATGGTCGATTATGCCCTTGCGTGGTCATTATAATGTAACAGGATTAAATATGGTACTTAGTTGGATCACAGGGTATCCCTATGCTGTAGATTTTTCAAGGGGATATCCACGTTATAACGTTGGTGAATATAGTACAGTAGAAATGTTAGAAAGGGGTCAAATAGATGCGATGTTTTCTATTGCAGCTGATCCTGGGGCACATTTACCACAAAAATGTGTAGAACATATGGCAAAAATCCCATTGGTTGCTTGCGACCTTCATCCTACTCCTACTACAGAGCTAGCAAATTTAATTTTACCTGGAACCCATGATGGGATAGAGGCAGAGGCAAGTTCTTATCGTATGGATGCAGTTCCAATTCATATGAAAAAAGTTATCGAACCTCCTAAAGGATGCATGCCCTCAAATGCATATTGGTTAGATAAATTAGTTAAAATTATCGAACAACGGAATAATGGATAAAAATGATCACCATTTCTGAAATGCGGAAAAAAATTCCAAAAGACATAATAAAAATTGCAGAAGATATTCATGGTCATATGAGTCCTGGGTTATTTACGGGATTCAAAATAATCCTATACGGATTAGACCAAATTACTATAACTCCTCAAGATAAAATCGTTCTGGTATCTGAAAGTGTTCGATGTTTGCAGGATGCAGCTTTTGCAGTAACTAATTATCTTATAAACGAGAACCAATGGCGAATTTACCCCAGAACCTATGATGTGGGTAAGATTTCAGTCCAAATTCACAAAAATTATGATAGACACAAAGGAAAAGGTGAGTTAATGCGTATTATTATCGATCGAGAAAGAGTTAAGCCATATCCTCTTTTTTATAATTGGTTATATCAATTAGAACGCAAAAAAGCACCTTTAAATGAATTATTAATGGATATTGAACGAGCACCAGATGAAACTATTTTTAAGATATTGCCCTTTTCTGGAGAGATGACTGATTTATGCCATATGATGAATAAAAATCTTGTAAAATGTCCAAATTGTGGGGAGTTTACCGAAAAAGCTACGTTTTTAGGAGATCAATGCCGAATTTGTGCATATTTTAAAAAAAAATAAGATTATCTGTTAAATAATGAAAACTTTTACTGATCACGAGTTGGTTTTCTTAGGAACTGGAGGCGGAAGAATACATTCCGCTACTCAATATCGAAGTACTGGTGGAATCATCTATTTTTTCAATGATTCTCAGATCCATATCGATCCTGGACCTGGTGCTATCGTCCAATTGAATAAGATGGGAATTGATCGGCATAAAACTAAATGGATTGTTGTAACACATAATCACACGGATCATCAAAACGATACTCCAATAATTATAGAATCTTTACATAAATCTCTCAATATTCCTGCAGGAATATTGATTTCAACTGAAGATTTTATCCAAAGTTTAAATCCATATTATAAATCTTTGTTATTGGAAATTATATCCATGAAGGCGGGAAAAAGGATTCAACTAAGTCCTCATACAATTATGGAAGGGACTAAAGTGCGTCATGGTCACATGGAAGGATTTGGATTTATAATTCATCAATCAAATCCAAACAATATCTCTCAATCTTATCAAATTGGATTCACATCTGATACTGAGATTTACGAAAATTTTAAGGAAATTTATAAAAGAGTGGATATTTTAGTTGCGAATGTTCTTCGACCTAAGGATATTTCTTGTAATCGACATGCTTGTGTTGATGAAATATTGCCAGCATTAAAGATTGTACAGCCAAAAATCACTATTTTGACTCATTTTGGGGCATTATTTGATTCTCCTTCTTCCAACGGGAAATTAATCGAACAACAAGTTGAATATATGCAAAAAGAATTGGGGAATACAACACAAATTATTGCTGCACAGGATGGAATGCATATTAAAATTAGTGAACTTCTTCAAGATTGAGAAGATTCATTTATTTCTTCCATTCTTTTACGTATTGTTTGAACTTCATTTTTATACAAATCATAGTGCTTAGAAAGGAATGTATACACGATTTCAGTGAAATTTTCATCTTCAAAGTGCTTTTTAAATGTCTCAAATGTGTTTGAATTATAGTAAATGTAGGTGTTTTTTAACAAGACAACTAATCCAGGACACTTTTTATCTTTCATCAAATCGCTTAATTGTCTTCGGACAGTTACCAATTCATTATTTAATCCTCGAGCTACAGATGAATCGTCAATACGTCTATGACTTTCTAAATATGTTATAAAACTTCTAAATTTCAGTATAGTTAAGACTATTTGCAGAATTAAACCAGCAATCGTAACCGATAGGATTACTATCGCTGTAATCATTAATGACTGTGTATCAGTGCCCAATCCAATAAAGAAAAGAAGTAATACCAAAGTAACCATGAGAATAAACCATGATCGTCTAATAAAAGCCCATACACGTTTTAACATTGGAAGTATACTACTCATTGGTTTCAAGAAATTCATCAATATTATAAAGGTTTACTTGTCAAATCCTTGAAAATGAACTTTCCATTTCCAAATTTTTATACACTTTAAAATCCTATCTTGCTTATGGAATCGCTATTTTTCACGTTTAATGCACAAGATGAAAAAACAATACAAGTGTACAAATGGAAACCAGAAACCACACCCAAAGCTCTATTATTAATTGTCCATGGTCTCGCAGACCATGCTAGAAGATATAACGAATTTGCTAAGTATGCTACTAAAGCAGGATATGTCGTGTATGCACCTGATTTACGGGGACATGGAAAAACTGCAAATGGCGCATCAGGACTTGGGATTATTGATAATAATGGCTGGAACTTTATAGTGAATGATCTGAAAATACTATCCGAAAAGATGAAAACAGAATATCCTAATCTTCCTATGTTTTTGTTTGGACATAGTTTGGGTTCAGAATTCTCCCTAGATTACATGATTAGGTGGGGAACCGAGCTAAAAGGAGTAGTATTAAGCGCTCCTCAATCACAACAACCATTCTACATTCTTCTATTTGGTGAAATGCTTGGAAAAAATGAAATTAAAAAATTAGGTCCGGTAGCTTCGAGTAATACTTTTAAGAAACTTGCATGGGATAAATTTAATAGAGTATTTAAAGATTCAGGAACCAATTTTGACTGGATATCGACTGATTCAAAAGCAGTAAAGGATTACATAGATGATCCGTTGTGTGGTTGGATTCCTAGCACCATTTTTTCCACAGAAATTACTAGGGGATTTAAACGTACTCATAAAAAATCTCATCGAGAAATGATACCAAATAATTTACCTATTTTCGTAATTACCGGTTCTCAAGATTCAACTAATAGATTTGGGAAGAATGTGAAGATTTTAGTCAGTAAGTTGAAAAGATTGGGGAAAACTATTCAATTAAAAATCTATTCTGAGAAACGCCATGACCTATTACATGAGCAAAATCGTACAGAAATTATTCAAGATATCCTTAAATGGTTTGATTCAAAAATGTAGTGTTAAAAAAAGCGGATTTTTCGTCATTCGGTCTGAATTAGTGCTACTATTCCCCAAATTATTAATGCACTTATTCCTAAAACGAGTAAACCTAGCATTATATAATCAAAAAGGTGAAATTTTTGTTTTTGGGGTTTCTTAGACATATAGGTGATTTTGGTTATATAGGAATTTAAAATTACGTATCACTCTACTATTGCTATCAACCCGTAGTAATTACTTGATAGATTTTAACGGTAATGATGATACTGATTACAAAGATGATCAAACCGACAGTTATCGGAGCGAACAACTTAAGTTTCTTATATCCCATTTTTTTTATTATTGTATGTCTTTCTTTTTTTGAGGATAATCCTCATGATACAACATAGAAATAGTCCTCATAAGTTCGCTGCTAAGTTTTTTAAGATTTTTTATGTTTTCTTCCTAGTTGAATAATCAGAATAAACGTACAGATTAATAAAATTAATTAGTTAGCATGTCAGAAGTAATAAAAATATATATCCCCTCGAAAGAAACTGAGGGGTTGATTTTGGTGGGAAGTGTGAGACTTGAACTCACGATCATTGGGTGGCTTCACGTATTCCAGATTTCTCTTCATTCTTTCGTCAGATTTATTATGCGGGAACGCGATCTGGAGCCCAACATCCTAGCCACTGGACGAACTTCCCATAATTTCCTCACATAGATATCAGAAAACTAATCGTGAGGATGGTTAAGAAGATTGTTACTCCTCTTCTAAAAAATTTTTTCCATTTCGCATTCAAAATGAATGCTAAAATTCGGCACTATGAAAATACTTATAACTTTGATTAAGTGATCTAAGTAAGAACGAACAAGTTCTGATATGTTCGATTTTTGGTGAAATAAAAAAAATGGGAAATAAATACGATTTAGCACCAAATAAAGAAGCAGTTGTAGGTGCTTGGACTGGGTTTGTAGTTGTTTTTATTATATTCTATGTATTAGGAAGTTTAGTGTGGAATTGGGGGGGTTGGTGGATTTGGATTATCATCGGAGGGACCTTAATTGGTGCAATCACAACCACTATCCAATATTTTACAATGGAACCAACTTTATGTCCCAATTGCGGTCAAAGAGTGAGTGAAAAAAAGAAATACTGTCCTCACTGTAGTCATAAGTTTTTATGGCGTTGTCCTCAATGTAATGCAAAAGTACGTCCAGACGAAAGGTTTTGTGACAATTGTGGGTATGCACTGCAAGTATCGGTTAAACCTGGAGAACCTGCTGAAGGTTCCGTTGTGGTAACGCCGAATCCTGAATACCAAAACCCTGCGTTTGAGTATTGTAAACTATGTGGAATGCATATTGATAAATTGAAACAAAAATATTGCTCTTCATGTGGAGTTGAATTATAAAATTGAAAAAAGTAAATAAAAATCGAGTAATAACCGCCTGGACTTCATTTCTAACTACCTCTCTGATATTCTTTTTATTAGGAGGATTTCTTGTAGGTTGGCAATGGTGGGTATTTTTTGTTCCAGCACTTACTTTTATTGAAGCGATAAGAGCCTCTCTTCAATATCTTGCTGGGGAAGATACTCGCATATGTCCCAACTGCCATGAGAAAACCTTAACCACTTCTCAATTCTGCGATAAATGTGGATATGACCTTCGGGGCGTAACTTATCAAAATTATGGTAAAGTTGAATCATATAGTGAAGTTGAAGTACAAGAGGAACCACCTAAACCCTCAAAATCTTATTGTAACACTTGTGGCGGTCCATTAGAAGGTTCAGAGCAATATTGTCCAATTTGCGGAGCTCCTTTAAGGTTGTAAATCCGCAATAACACTATCTTTCTTTTTTTGTTTCATTCTTTAGAGTTAAAGAGAAATCTCTTTCTTTGCTAAAATCTGGATCATT
>JAEOUK010000183.1 GCA_016839385.1 Promethearchaeota archaeon | reverse complement strand
CTTCTAATGTTAAGTTTTTGAATGTTTCAATGTGTTTTTTACCCATATCGACTAAATCACGATGATGTGGAGTACGAATTCCCTTAATTGCATCAATTTGTTGTATGGTGAAAAACTGTAGTGAACTCATACGGAACCATGCAATTAACAAAAAAAAAGCCTTTCTTTATGGAATTAAAGAAATTAACAATATTGTTCATTAGTTTGGTATGGTAAAATTTGTTTTACTTCAGCATCTTCTACTGAAATGACGCCTGCGATATCATTCAATAACATATGCCATGCTTTCAAGACAGTCTCAATATTCTCTCCCATGGATAATTTCTGCTTTAAATCATCTGCAATTTCTGCAATCTCAATTGGGATGGTACCAATACTAGTTGTGGGAAGAAACAATAACAATGCGTACCGTTGAATCCCGCCTCTTGCTTTAGAATCTAAAACTGAAATTTTCTTTATGTGAATTACATATCTGGTGTTATTTTTATCCTCCAAGAATAATGCTAGTTCTTCCGAACGAGATGAGATGGAATCTTGAAGAATATTATATTGGGTTAAGGAGCTAAATGTTGAAAAATCGTAAGAAACTCCAATGAATTGAGGACCTAATTTATGATCGTAATGCGAACACGCTAAACCAATCTCTTTTGGGTTATTATCATCCACCGTGGCAGAATCGGTGGAGCATTTAGTTGTCTGTATGAACTCCTCAAGTAGATTCTGATCCATTTTTATTCGCATCTTGTTTGTTTTGCGGTATAGTCGAAAATTACACGCAATTATAAGGAGTCATATAGAGGTCATAAAAGGTGAGTATTAGAATTCTTCCAAAAAAAAATTCAATTCTTCACATTTTGTCGGTACCAATGGTTCGACTAAATTCTCTCCAATCAGCCAATGAAGAAAGAATGAGAAGTTTCTCTTTCGGAATACCGAATTCCTTTAGTGAAATCTCTCCTATAATTATATTTCTGCCTCTAGATCCAATTACCTTATAATTGGGCTCAGTTTTACTGATTTTTTCAAGAATTTTAATATTAACAATTTCATATAAGCTTACTGCTGCGTCTTCATAACCTTCGTATTCCTTTTCAAAATAATATTTTGCTTCGTTATCCTCTTTTGACCATTTCATCACTAGTTGTTTTACATTCTCAGGAGGTTTTGTGATCATTTCTTTCCAACGAAATCGGAATTTATGAACTCCCCTCTCATCGGGTAGGTTTTCGTCTTCACTCATGTATTTTTCAGCAGTATGATTGGTTTATTTATTTAGGTGCAAATTCTCGTGACTTAGAATAGCCAATTACTTTTAAAATTACACCCGAGTTTTCAAAAGAGTTTGGATCGAAGACACGTCTTCCATCAATAACTATTGGTTGTTTCAATATCTTAAAATCATTGGGTTTTAATTTCGAAAACTCATCCCATTCGGTAACGATTATCACCCCTTCCGAACCTTGAAGCGCTTCCAAGGCAGATTTGCAATATACAACTGGAGCATCATGTGAGATATTTGATTCGTGTTTGAAATTTTCAGTTGCTACAGGATCATATACTCGTAAATTTGCTTCTTCTTTAAGTAATCGTTTAGCAATTTTAATGGATGGTGCGAATCGAACATCGTCCGTTCCAGGTTTGAAAGCTAATCCCAATAATGCAATTGTTTTTCCTTTTACTTGACCAATTTCTTTTTTCAGCATTTCAATGGGATAATACGGTTGATCTTCATTAACTAAAAGTGTTCCTTCCAACAACTTTGATTTATATCCTGCCTCAATTCCAGCACTAAGGAGTGCTTTCACATCTTTTGGAAAACATGACCCTCCAAAACCTAATCCTGCATTGAGATATTTATCGCTGATTCTGTTATCCATTCCCAGCGCTTGAGCGACAATTTTTACATCTACTCCAAATAGGGATGATAGATTTGCCATTTCGTTGATAAATGAGATTTTTGTGGCTAAAAAAGAATTTGTAGCGTATTTTATCAATTCCGCAGTTCGCAAATCACACTTCAGAAAAACGTCTTTCCCAATAACGGATTCATGAAAGTCTTGAAATACATTAAAAAATTCTTGATATGAACGCTCATCTAATGCTCCAATTACAATTTTATCCGGATTTAGAAAGTCATATATTGCTGCACCTTCTCGAAGAAATTCTGGTGTCATACAAACTCCAAAATCCTTACCTGCTTTTTTATTGGATTCTTGTTCTATAATTGGAATGACATGGGAGTCTGTAGTTCCTGGAATGACAGTGCTTTTTATCGAAATAGCATGATAGGTGGTTTTTTTCTTTAATGCTTTACCAATATTATGGGATGCGGAATGAATTTGAGAAAGATCGATATGTCCTGATTCAGATGTGGGTGTACCTACACAGATAAATGTAAT
>JAEOUK010000182.1 GCA_016839385.1 Promethearchaeota archaeon | reverse complement strand
GGAAAATGTCTACGATGTTTACACGAAAGTCGTCAAAAAAGCGTAATATTGTACCCTCATCTCCTTTTAGAGATGGATCTACATCTTCATCAAATACCACCGTAAAAGGGCAAAAGTATACCCCATCAAGTCGCAACACAAGAATTAGGGGTGATTTTTGCCTTATTAATATTGGGTTACTACTTTTCATTTTTTTGTATTTTTGTTACTGGCGGAGTTCACAGCGCCAATTTGGTTAGTATCGAGTTTGGACCATTCACCAACAACATTCTAACACACTACAATTTTTAACTGATACCAAACATCTATGAATGTGTATGCAAATACGCGAACTAAAACCGAGTGACCAAGATCGATTTTTGGAGATCATTGACACAGCGTCAAGGATCTCAAACGGAAAGGATTATCCGTTGGATTTTATTGAATACCTTCTAGAAAATCGGTATAATCGCGACTGGTTTCAAGAGATTGTTACCCAAAGCAATCGATATGTGGTCGTGGATTCTGGTTCTATTGTAGCGGTTGGCGGTTTACAGAAACAAGAGATTGTTAATATGTTTGTCGATCCAAAGGTTCAAGGAAAGGGAGCGGGATCGTATTTACTGCGATTTCTATTAGGTATAGCAAAATCAAAGAAGTTTTCAAGTGTTCATCTCAATTCTACTATTACTGCGAAAACATTTTATGAATCACATGGGTTTGTGGTCGAATTTCAAAGGGTAGTAGAAGTGTTATCATATGATATCATTAGTTATCGGATGAATCTTCAATTCTAATGGAACTTAAACAGTTCCTCCATTACAGGAGCATCAATCGTTTCAATGACTATTCGTTAATTCTTTAAAATTAAATTCTAGTTCAATTCGTTAACAAGAGATAAGAACTCTGGATAATTGATGGCCGTCCAACTCTCAGCAAATGCTGCTCCTGCTTTTCGTGAGAGTAAGGATACTTTAGCCGCTTCATGTTCGTTCTCTGCTTCGTATATATCTAAGAAGTCGTAAGGTCCGAGAATGGCATAATGAGCCATCCATTTCACGCTTGGGACTTTATCCTTCACTAATTTAAGGAATTTTTCTCCTTCGGTTTTTCTTTCTTCAACCAAGCTGCGACTGTTTAGTTTGGTCACAAGTATATAAATTGGCATGGTGAAACTAATGATAATGGATGATTTAAGTGTTATCTACAAAATAAAAAAAGCAACTTCAGTGCGACCAAATCCAAAAAAAGAAAGATTATTAGAAAAAAAGTTGACTTAAAAAGAATATCGCTGAACCCTAAATGAGAATTCCTACAACAAAAGCATGCAGAACATATTTTTTATCTTCTACTCTTATATCCATTTCTTAATCGGTGTATAAAATCTCTAGGTACTCCGTTTTACACCCTTTCTTTGAAGTTCCGATAAAAAGAGAATAATAATAAATTAAGTTTTGAATAATTGAGACTATATGAAACTAAATAGGAAAGCAACAATTGGGATTATTTCAATTATTGTTATTCTCGCTGCGGGAATTTCGAGTATTTTTGTAATTAAGTCATTAATTGAAAAAGATCCATTTGAATCAGACGTGCAATCCCTTATGGAAGAATTCTCTATCCCATCGTTAGCTGCTGGTATTGTTAATAATGAAACTCTTGTATGGTCAGGTGGATTTGGAGAACAGCCAGATTTGGATACAGTCTATATGATTGGCTCAATTACAAAAACTTTCACTGCTACTGCCATATTTCAACTAAATGAAAGCGGTTTACTAAATTTAGAAGCTGATATCAATGATTATCTTCCTTTTACTGTTAGAAATCCGACTTATTCAACTATACCGATCACTCCGTATATGCTGTTAACCCATACTTCAGGATTGCCAACTAATTTGATTTGGTCGCTTGAATATTATTTAGAAGAACATATGATAGATTGGATCAATACAAATTTAGATTTAGGAGGGGAAATTCTCTTATTAGATCCGCGTCCTACCTTAGGTGAATTTCTTAATGAATCTCTAAATCCTAATGGAACTTTTTATGAATCTTATAATTGGAGGTACCAACCGGGTACTCATTTTGAATATTCCAACGCCGGTTATCAGCTTCTAAGTTATTTGATTGAAGAAATCAGCAATCAGACTTATATGGAGTATCTTACAGAAAACATATTTGAGCCCTTAAATATGACAGATACGGGTTTTGAATATGAAAATTTCCTTGGTAGAAATGCAATTCCTTATGAGTGGCATAACGATGCTAACCTTAACTATCCGTTTTATAATCTGAATGTTACTGGTGCTGGAAATTTAAGAAGTACGATAGGAGACATGGCAAAATATTTGATCTGTTTTATTAATCGAGGGCAATATAATGGAGTCGAAATACTTGGCGCACAATATGTCGAAACAATGCAGACAGTTCAAATTCCATTATCAGGTCTATCAACAGAGGGATTTAATCTTGAAGGATATGGATTTGGATGGAATATATTTACGGATGATCTTATTGGACACTCTGGAGCCACACCAGGATTTTCCGCAAATATGGTATTTAAAAGAAGTGAGAATGATAATTATGGAATGTTATTGTTTTTCAATAGAGGTTCCGCTTTAGTGTATGATGAGAATCTTATTATTGATTTTATACCTACAATTAACAACCTTTTTTTTAATCACGCAGCGACCTTGACATAAGAATTGCTCGAGATCGATTTGGTATTTTTAAACTGATATTTTCAACTAAAAGTAAAATACGATAAATGGTATAATAATCAAAATGAATGGGTAGGGGAGCACGGGAGTATAACACACAAAATAAATAGAAGTTGTGATCATATTTAGTTGGAATTATGAGTTTATCAAATCAGAATAAGAAAAAGATCCTTGCGATCATAATCGGAGCAGTTATCGTGGTAGGTTCAGGAGCAACATTCACTATACTTTATTTATTGAATAAGAATTCACCCACAAACGGAAATGGAGAAGCTAACCATGCACCTACTAATCCTCAAATTTCAGTAACTCCAGAATCTGTGTATACTCATGAAACGATATTCTGTACAATTACAAATGAAAGCTATGATGCAGATGGAGATATCATAACCTATTTTTATGAATGGTTCAAAAACGGGACTTCCACAGGGATTACTCAGTCCTATCTAACACCTGGGAACACAACCATCCGAGAAGAATGGACATGTGTTGTGAAAGCGTTTGATGGGTTTGAGAACAGCACCGGAGTTAATGATTCTGCTATTGTGAATCCGTATACTCCTTCAGGAACGTACACTCTCTCTCCTCCAATAAGTTATCAATGTGGATGGTTTATCGCCATGTATATGGTTGAATTGTTTTATACGCAGTTTACCTTTGTAGATAATGGAATTACATTACGAATTGAACCTATGATGAACGGACTTGTCTACATGACGGGACCATCTGCTGAAAACGGAGTAATAGATGTCACCGGGATTTCTCCTGGTTCATGCACTGAACAATATTCACTCACAGGAACATTTACCAATAGTACAATTTGGGTAGGAACTTTTTCAGCATTCTTTACAGGATCGTGTTTAGATTGCCCTCCAATAGTGTCCTGGTCGATATCGGGGACACTGTTATAGAAAATAGTTTGATTCTAAACCAAATTTGTGAATTGGGCTTCTAGTGGATGTCATTTAAAAGAATTGAAGAGTTTTCGATATATTTTCCGCGTTTAATAACGTGAAATTACTTTTTATTTAGTCTTATAAACCACCCCTGATTTCCGCAACCTTACTTGAATGCTCCGTGTAGTGAGTCGGACTTAACGGCTGCCATCCTAAGCATCCCTGATGCAGTTTTCTCCAAAACCACACCTTAATAATAATTAAACACCCCCAATAACGACTCTGCAATTAAATTAATCAATATTAACCATGCGAAATTCGCATCTCGGACAAATAAACATAGGAATGCTTTCTGCGAAATTTTTGGCAGATATGGTGCTTTGGATTTCTAAACGTTGCCCTGCTGGGGGAATTTTTGGTTTCGGGGGAATTTTTAATTCCATTTGCGTCCCACATATCGGACACTTTTTCGGAGTAGTAGATATCCCCAGTGATCGTTCGGTAGTTCTAATCTGTTTTTTCTTTCTCTTCTCCAATCGCTGGTTTCGTTTCAGATTTTTCCCCATGGGATTTACAAGCCCAATCACCATATTAAATATATCCTTGACTTTATTCTTTTTTGACCGATAATAAAAAGAAGATAGCAGAAGATCATATCGAATGCAGTAATAAAACTTTGAAAAAGAATCCATCTTTATTCCAATAGAATTAGTTTTTCAGTATGTGTTAGGGTAAATCCAATTAAAATACAATTGTGGATTCCCTATCTCACTAAGAAGTTTTTTTATGTAACATCTGCTAAGACGTCTATATATGATAAATATGAAAATCGTGCTTGGGTTCACAAGATTTTGGTTTCTAATCCTTATTTTGCTCCCTGTGTATAATTTTCAAACCACTAATGTTGGAGCAGAAACCTCAGACTATCAGAATCCAGATTTCCAGAAGGGGTTCTCTTTCACAGGATGGGGAGAAGCAGAATTAAGAGATCCACGAGCAGTAGAATCTTTGCACAGATTGAAGAGTACGGGAACAGAATGGGTTCTTTTATGCGTCTTTTGGTTTCAAGATAATCTAACCTCAATAGGAATTGGACCTGCCTATGATTATTATTCCGTAAACACTACAGATACGATTTCGTATATTGATACAATTCATGATAACGGCTTGAAGGTTGTTCTAAAACCATTTTTAGATATTAAAACGGGAGATTTCAGAACGGATATTGTACCGTCAGCGGAATGGTTTGAAGAGTATAGTACATTTGTCAACTTCTGGGCAGAGATAGCAGAACAAAAAGCAGTGGAGATGTTTGTAGTAGGATGTGAATTGAGGGATACCGAAAGCTATACTGAAGAGTGGATAAGCGTAATAAATGGGGTAAAAGCACTATACTCAGGTCCATTAGTGTATTCAGCATTATTTAATAGTTATCAGGACATAGAGTTCTGGGGAGAATTAGATTACATTGGGGTTAATGCTTACTATACTCTTTCACATTCCTTGGTTCCGACATTGAATGGATTGAAAAGAGGATGGGAGAAATATCTACCGGAATTGGAGGAATTTTCCAAAACAAAGAATAAAGACATACTATTTACAGAAATTGGATTCAGAAGCGTAGATGGATGTAATATAAAACCATGGAATTGGCAGAAAAAAGGGATACTAGATGAGAATGAGCAAGCTCTATGTTATGAAGCGACTTTTGAAGTATTCAATAATATTTCATGGATGAAGGGATTCTATTGGTGGAATTGGGAA
Source organism: Promethearchaeota archaeon (assembly GCA_016839385.1). Next base: position 629 of record JAEOUK010000182.1, on the reverse strand, counting down.
GCGGTTTATACGGAAGAAGATAAGAAGAATTATACTCCACAAGAAAAACTAGCAGAAGAAGTACTGAAATCATGGTATAAAGATTCAACACCTTATCCTCTAAATGATAAACAAATACTATGGATAATTATACCAACATGCACGATTGTACCTTTAGCATCAATTGCAACGATTTTAATTCTCAAAAAGAAGATAAGGAATAGCCCAAAATACACCAATTAGTTATCAATTTCAACCAGTTTCTACGTCTTGGTTTAAAATTCAAAGAATGTATTCAACCAATCCAATCCAGGGTGGTTACCAGGCATCGCGATTTTGGTGGTTTCTTTCCAAGCACATGGTGTCATTTGACTATTCCCAAATAATACAAAGCCGGAACCTTGTCTATTCGCAATAGCAAGATTGTAGTATCTACCATTGTTTCCCCAATGGAAGAAATTATAGGCGGCCCCAATTTTTTCCAACCCCCAACCAAGACCCCAAAACACTTTGTTGTTAAGTATAATTTGGTCAGGAGGTTTGGCACGTATATCGCTCAATCCTACATCATTAGCAGGTACTAATGGCGAGAGCATACGTTGAATCGTATTTTCTTTTAGATAATACCTCTGTTTAGGTTGCCCCGTCAT
>JAEOUK010000181.1 GCA_016839385.1 Promethearchaeota archaeon | reverse complement strand
CGGAAATATCCTTTTATTGATGTGCTTAGAATAGGTTCAGAGATCTCTATTTCTCCGGATGTCAAATTTCAATCTTTAGAAGAACAATCGAAAAAAACACTTAAACTTGCTAGTGGGACGAAATTCAAGACGCACTCTTCCCATATTGCACGTAAACTAATTAATAATGCGACAGTAATTGCTAGTACATGTTTGGGAGCAAACTCGGTATTGTTACAAAATGTAGAATTTGATTATGTGATTATCGATGAAGCAGGACAAGTAGTCGAACCCGCTGCAATTATCCCATTGATGAAAGGCAAACGAGTGATTTTAGTCGGTGATGATGCTCAGCTACCACCTATATCTGTAAAGGAACAAAATCCCCTCTTAGATACGGAATATTTCATGGATAAAAATTACCTTCATTCTTTTCATGGAACAATTTTACAGTACCAAAATGAAAAGGACACTACAAAAAGTAGAAAAGAAATATTTCTAAGGGAACTAAAAAAACTCGGAATTGAAATATCGGATACCTTGAGTATTTCCTTATTTCAGAGGTTAAAAAGGAATTTGAATAATAGTTCGAATTTTGTTCTCCTAACTGAGCAGTATAGAATGCATAAATCAATAAGTAATTTTATTTCGGATAGATTCTACGAAAGTAAACTTACTCCAGGAATCCTTGAAGGAAAGAATATCGGAGATCGGACGCTTTCTGAATTTTATTCTAACCATTTAATTAAAATCAAGAAACCTCCTTCAATAATTAAAACTCCAACAGAATTGACACATTTTGCTTTAAATAGCGAAAAACCAATGGTGTTTCTTGATACAAAAATAATTGAAGCACCAGATTCAAAATTGGATAAAAATTTCGATGAAATGACATCAAAATTCAATGAAAAAGAAGCAGAAATACTTTCTCGTTATGTTCAACATTTAGTTTCTTTATATTTGGAATCTCATACGATATGGAAGGAATCCGAATTCAAGTCATTTCTATCGAATATAGGTATCATTACACCATACAGAGCTCAAGTTAGACGCATCCGAAGTACATTGTATGACGCATTTTCTAACCAAAAAGATTTACAACAGATTATATCTAAGAACATAGTCATTGATACTGTAGATAAATTTCAAGGCAAGGAATCAGAAATTATCTTCATAAGCTTAACAGATTCTAATCCTAGTAAAGAATTGGGATCCCTTTATTCAGAACTTCGCAGAGTTAATGTTTCAATTTCCCGTGCAAAGACCAAAATTGTATTTATAGGAAATTCTGATATGTTTTTCCCTTCCCTACCAAAAAAATCTCGAACTATTTTGGACTTCATGGATCAAGATCCAAAAATTGATCAAGAACTATCAAATGATAGTAATGTAAAGCCATCTGATTTAAAAAGCAATCAGAAAGCCCACCAATTCTTTATTGATCTCGTAAAATACATTCAGAATCAACAAGGCTACATTATTTTAGAAGAAAATATGGTTAATAGTAAGGAAAAATAAGATTTCTTCTTGGTGAATTCCTCTTCTTTTGCCGTAATACCGTCATATTATAGCGAAAAGATAAAAGTTCGGATTTATATAAGTATATTTAAAGCATGGTGATCGAAGGAACCCGAGAACCTTTGCCATCAAACCTAGAAAACCTATTGTTAGATTCAGAGAAAGGAATCCTCAAAGAAGGTTTCCATAAAGGTTCAATCATAACAAAATTAAAAGATGGCAATAATTCCATCATTTTCTCTGATACGATAGAAATAACGGAAGAGGTATCAAGAATCGATGGATTACGGGTTGGTGTCGATAACGATCTCGCGGTTGCTGAAAAAGGAGAATTTGAAATCCATAAATCTACCATATTATATTCCGTAAAGTTGGATAAAGAGATTGTAAATTCCTTCGATAAAGCTCGTTTTAATACAAGTTTTCCAAATATCACGGCTTTTTTGCATACAAGTTGTTTATATAATTACTCACATAGACACCCCGTTAATCATCTAGATTTTGTCATAGGTGAGATCTTAAGTCATCCGGTAGCTCTACTTCACCAAGACGGAATTTTGGTAGGGGATATAGCAGTAATTGATGATAAAGGATACCCTGTATTTTATAATGCTTTTCTTATTAAGAGAACTGAGTCCCCCCATCCCGAAGAGTTGGTTTCGTTCACCTATGAACCAATATTTCGGATGAATATTCATTTTATTAAATGGATTATAATTTTGGGAGCTGAATTGTTGAAGTGACATTTGCGAAAGTAGCATATGAACACTCTCAAAAGCAAAAATTCATTCGAAAACTCTCCCGTTTATTACCACCATTTGATAGATTTGTAGCCAAAGGGGAATTACCCGAGCAAGATCCCGTATTCCCTTCACGAGAAAATATACTACGCAAAATAGCGGAAGAAATTCAAAGGGATCAATCGGTTTTGATCCCTGTAGTTGGTTCGGTTGGTGCAGGAAAAACTCACTTTTTATGGGGTATATACAATAGTTTTGACATTGATGCAAATTCAGCGTTTTTGTCGTTTCCACGTTCCAAAGAGAAATTTCTCTATTATTTATACTCGAATTTTATCAAACAATATGGACAAAATAATTTACGTGATTTTACTCAGAATTTTGGAGAGAAATTCGGAGCTGCAGAAAAATTATATGGCTTATTTCGAACTCAAAATTCAGACCAGATCTCACAATCTGCGATAAATCAGTTAGAAGATGATTATGATCGAGCTTCATTAGAACAATGTGTCAATGTCACAATTCAACATATGATGAATAACGATAAATCTCAAGTTGCAGAACGGTGGTTACTTGGTCAATTAATGGATATTGAAGAATTAGATTTATTAGGTGCTTATGAAGATCTCTCGAAAGAAATTATGGCAAAGACTATGATGAAGTTAATTGTAGAGCATACAGAACAAGATACTGTGTTTCTTTTTGATGATCTGGATAAAGCAGCAACCGAGTTTGATTCATTAGAAGAATATTTCGATCCTGACGATGATGTAAATTGGGCAGGAGATTTGGGGGAAACAGAGAACGTAGAAGAATTCGCCCTAATAGAAGAATTATTGCAATTGATGCGAGATATTAAAAAGTTAAAATTCGTTGTTACGCTCGGACAAGATGAATCTGAACGATGTATCGAATGGTTAAAGAAAAAACAAGTTGATCCGACTATTTATATTGCAGATCCAATCTTTTTATCCACAATTACAATTAATGATACAAATCATCTCTATTTTTCAAGAATGAAGAATTTCTGTCTGAAATATGATGTAGATCATCCTACTGCCGATAGATCCTTTAAACCAGAGAGAGATTTAGATGAATATTTACAAGTATACGGAGAAAATTTGTATTTTCCCCTTAGTGAGAATATAATTAAGGATATTTTTGAAATTTCAGATAAAAATCCCCGTAAAATTTTGCGGAATTTCAAGAGAATTTTTGATGCGATTATTTTTGAAGAAATCAAAATTGATGAAATTGAATCAGAGTACAGGAGATTTCTTCAAAAATAAATATCTGTCATTTTTTTTTACAAAATCCCTTTATAACATGATATTCTTTACAAGATGAGCAAAATCCATATCCCGTATCTAACGTTTTATCTCCGAAACCTTTGTGCCAGCAGATGGGACACATATAATATTGAAGTTTTTTGTTATTCTTCTTTCCACTTATTTTGATAATGTTAAATCCACAAATTGAGCAAGTTCCTTTTAATAATCTAGGGCTTCCATTTTTAGGAAGGGGGATCCAATTTTTACAAGTTGGATCAGAACATTTTAAAAATTTTTTTCTATCCATTGTAATGATTAATTGCATCTTTACTTTTTTACAAACAGGACAAAACGACGTAGATAAAGATGTGCGGTTTATAGAGTTAGATGAATAAGATCCCTTTATTGATGTTATAGAATTTTGTGCGAATGCTTTTTTTCCTTTAACAATATTCCCAGATTGCTCTAATGATTTCATTTGAGTAAAAAATTGTGTTTTTTGAGAACGAAATTTATCAAATAATTTCAAGAACTCATCAAGAACCGTATCTATAGCTTTTTGCATGGAGATTTTGCCGTTTTTCACCGCTTCTAGATGTGTTTCAACCCATTCAGTAAATTTAGGTTCTAAAAAAGACATCCAGATCGTTTTTAGTGAATCCATAAGAATATAGCCCAATTCCATTATGAAATACGTTTTTTGCATCCGTTGAATATATTTTCTTTTTTCTAATGTTTCGATATGAGTTGGTCGGGTGGATTTTGTCCCTAAATTATTTCTTTCCATTAATTTAAGTATAGAAGTATCAGTGTATCGTGGTGGCGGTTGAGTCTGCTTTTCTTCAAGTAAAATTTCCTTGACAGGAATAACTCCTTGATTTAATTTTACATCAATATCATAATTAGGTTTTAAAAATGGAGCAATTTCAAAGAATCCTGGTTTTATTAATACTAAAAACCTACCATAAAACAGTTCTGAAGATATATCCACATCGATTTTTGTCTGCACTTCTTCCGCATCCTCACCAAATAAAGCTAGATAGTGTCGTGCAATAATATTATATACTTTTTCTTGCAATGAAGTCTTAAATTTTGAAGAATTTGGGTCCACTGATTCAATAGGAGTAATAGGAGGATGATCACCTGCATCTATAGGTCCGTTTCGTGGATGAACTCGATTATTTTGAAACAGGTTTTGAACCCATCCACCATAAACAGTGTTCGTCACCATATTTCTAAGGTATTGGATGTGATCGAAGGAACTAGTATATTTGTTACTGTCCGTTCTAGGATAACTAATCAATTTATTGAGATATAATTCTTCCAATGTTTTTAAAGCAGTGTTCGCTGAGATTCCTAATTGTTTTGTTAACAACATTAATGCTTTAGAGGTATTTAGAGGAAATGGTGGTGTGACTTTCCTAGGAGTATTAGTAATTTTTGTTATATTTCCACTTTTGGCATTTTGGATTTTGGTATAAATGCTTTTTGCATAATTTTCATCCTTGAATGGATTTTTACTATGTTGGACTTTTAATATAATTGGTTGGGATGTTGTTTTTGGTAATAAATTTGCTTGAATTATCCAGTATTTATCGGGTTTAAATTCTCTAATCTCTTTTTCTCTTAGATATAGCAAGTACAATAAGGAACTTTGTACACGACCAATAGATGCAAATTTCGCATTTAAATTGTGGAGAACTGGTTTAAGAGTCAAAGAGACTTCTCTAGTCGCACTAAATCCTATTGTTGCATCGATTTTTGCACGTGCTTCTGCCGAATTAGCCCAATCATACTTCGGTGGAATAAGATTTGCATAAGCATGCAAAATGTCTTGCTTTTGAAGAGTATTTAACCAAAGTTGAGATACCTGGATACTCCTATTTACTGGTAAAATATTTGATAATGCATCAATTAATCCTATATTGCACCCTTCAATATCTGCATCTGTCGCAATAATGCAATGATTACATTTTTTGCTGTACGCCTTTAATGCTTGAATATATGGTTTTGCGTAAGAATTTGGTTTTTTCTGTATAGAAGTTTTATCTGTAATGATATTGCGCGGATCTTGAGCATTCCAACTTTTATACTTTGGATGAGTATCATGTTGTAAAATATGTCCTCTTAATGGGATTACATAAATATCACGAGATTTTACGTGAAAAATTGAAAAACCTGGTTGTTTTATCATACTATAAGAACCCAAGGCTTCTGCAATTGCTTGTGCTGCCTTATATTTTTCACTGATCTTCATTGTAGGCATAATAAAAAATCCACCGCATTAAACAACCCGATATTGAAAATATCATCTAGCTTGTCTTATATAATTGCAGTTAGTCCATGATTAACGTATATTTTAAATCCAAATATTCTCTAAGGAATCATGATGAAGGAATGAAAAATCTCTCTCCATTCTTTACTCCAAATAGCGTTCT
>JAEOUK010000180.1 GCA_016839385.1 Promethearchaeota archaeon | reverse complement strand
TGCAGTGGCTTATTAAGAAGAGTATAAAGGAAATAGGGAGAATAGCAGATATTGTATGGGATAAAGGATCAATTGGAAAAGAACCTATGATACGACTATTTGGGAAATCCCCTGAAGATATCATCAACAAATTAGAAAAAATTATCCAAGCTATCGAATAAATTCCAAATTTAACTTAAACCTATTTTTACATTATATTTTTCATAAGTTACAGTTTAAAATACAATTTAAATAGGAAAATTATTATCTTCAATGTAGTGATTAAAATTGAAAATAAAAGCTGTAAAAATCCTAGTAGTATCATTAATTGGGATTCTTCTTATCATTTCAAATAATAATAATTCTATTCAAGATGCTCGGGAGGATTTATCCGACTCTCCAAAAGTATCTCCAGTTTATTCAACACGAATAATAAGACCCAATGACGATTATGTGAATCCTTATTGGGTTAGTAGTCCGATTTCTGATAAAATTAATGATACCATCGTGTACCCTATAGCGGGAGGAGATTCTAGCTTTGTTGTAGGTAATTCCGTAGGAGATTGGTGTGAGGTTCGTATGGGAGATATTTCATTACAGAGTAATCAAGTAGTGACAAAAATTAGAATTTATGCTAGGGGGTGTCAAATTTCTCCAGGACAAAACTCCCAAAGAGTTGATTTTTATTGGAGAATCGGTACCGGAAGTTCTTATTCCGCTCCAAAAGGTTTACAATACGATATTACAAACTTTTATTGGCAAATTACCTCATTTTGGGAAGATTTAGAATTAGATGAAGTGGAGATCAATGCGTTACAAATCAGGATGGAAATAGGTGGAACAATTCATTATGAGCCAGGTCAAGCAATATCTGTGATGTACGTTGAATTAACAGTCAAAACTAATAATCCTCCTACTGTGAACTTAACTTATCCTACGGGAGGTGAAACTCTTTATGATTCAGCATTAGTGGAGTGGAATTATAACGATCCTGATGGTGATTCAATCTCATTTGATCTCTCTTATCGTGTTGATGGAGGTAGCTGGACGCCAATCGTTTCAAATTTGATTGATCAGTCCAATTATGTATGGAATTTAAGCAGTTTTTCGCAAACTTATATACATGTCGAATTCCTCATCGAGGCTTCCGATGGAGATACTGGTTATGCGAACGATACAACTAGTTCTTTTATAATTAAAGTTAATAGAGATCCATATGTGGACATTGTTTCCCCAAATGGTGGCGAAGTTCTAAGGGGTAATACTCTAATTCAGTGGACTTACTACGATCTCGATTTTGATTCTGTTTTTTTCAATGTTTCTTACCAGATAGACGGTGGAGCTATGTTACCCATCGCAAACGAATTAGAAAATCAAACATCTTATTTGTGGGATTTGAACAGTTTTACTCAGTCTTATTATAACATGAGTGTTAGGATTGTAGCATATGACGCTTTCGATGGTTATTCGGAAGATAATAGTTCAGATTATTTCATGTTTAAAGCTAATAACAATCCGGTAGTTAACTTGATTTATCCAACCGGTGGAGAAACATTATATAATGTCGTATTAATAAATTGGAATTATTCTGATCCGGATGGAGATGTCGTCATTTTTGATTTATTTTACAGCACCGGTGATTCTGGATGGCAGGAGATAGTAATGGGATTGATTAATGGAACTTCGTATGAATGGATTTTACAATCATTTAGTATAACCTATAATAATATGACAATAAGAATTGAAGCATATGATGAATATGGAGGAAATGCAGAAGATTATACTACTGAACCTATTACTATTAAAAAGTATCAATCTCCTTTAGGTTTTGCCCCCTATATTCCTTTCCTAATTCTTGGTATAAGCTTATTTAGCTCAGGTATAATAGCATCGGGTTTATTCATTAGAAAAAGATATCGAAGATCTCACCAAACAACTTAAAAAGGTAATTCTTAATTGTAATCCTAAGATTCAGGGTGTTTATTTCTATTATTTTATTTTATCTTTAGCACTTCTGTGTATATTTTTGAATTTAAAATACTCTTGGAAAGAATAACATCCTGAAAATGGACACTTGCCTAAAACAAGTATTTATATGATCTTTTTAGATGTAGTTTTGTCTAAAGCGTCTTTCAAAATCTTAATTGCACAGAAATCCCCACACATGCTGCACACATCATCATCCATTATGCCATTTCTATAATGAATCTCTCGCGATAAATCTGGATCTATCGAATGTTGAATCATTCCTTCCCAATCGAGATTTTTTCGCGCTATATCCATTTTATAGTCCCAATCTGAAGCCTTTCTGCCGTATTTTGAAATGTTTACTGCGTGGGCTGCGATCTTTGAAGCAATTACACCTTTTTTTACTTCTTCCTTATTAGGTAATGCTAAATGTTCAGAGGGAGTGACATAACAGAGATAATCAGCACCGGCTAATCCTGCCATTACACCACCGATAGCACTTACTAAATGATCGTATCCAGGAGCAATATCTGTTACTAAAGGTCCTAACACATAAAAAGGAGCATCATCGCACAAAGATTTCATGATTTTTATGTTTGTTTCGATTTCGTTTGCAGGTATGTGTCCCGGACCCTCAACCATAACTTGTACATCTTCTGACCAAGCTCGTTTAACTAATTTAGAGATTTCAATAAGTTCTTGAATCTGGGCATAATCAGTTGAATCAAAAATACTACCAGGTCTCATTCCATCACCCAGAGATAAGGTAAAATCGTATTGTTTTGCCATTTCCAACAGATAATCATAATTACGATTAAAAGGATTCTCTAAATCATTTTCAAGAATCCATGCCGCTAAAAACGTCCCGCCTCGAGAAACAACCCCCATGGTTCTTGGATGATCTTTTAAATAATTAACAAGATCTTTAGTCACCCCTACATGGATAGTAAAGAAGTCAACTCCCTCTTTAGCTTGTTCTTCTACCACATTAAATAGATCGTCTTCATTAAAATTTATTATAGCCCCCTTTTTCTCTAGTGCTCTTAATGCAGATTGATAGATCGGAACTGTTCCTATAGGAACTCTTATCTCATCTAATATATTTTTCCGGATGTTCTTGACATCTTCCTCAGTTACCCCAGTGCTTAAATCCATGACTGTATCTGCTCCAAATTTGACTGCTATCTTTGCTTTTTCTA
>JAEOUK010000179.1 GCA_016839385.1 Promethearchaeota archaeon | reverse complement strand
GATTCTCCTCCCTGCGATTTAATATTTGTCAAACCTAAAAATGATTTTGATCCTCTTAGTGGATGGATGTCCATTGCTCAGATACTACTACCTGCTAGCGGTGGTCCTTCTGCGGTTTTATCATTACAAATTTCTCAAGCTTTAGCAGAAATGTCAGAAAATGGCAAAATCACCTTACTTCATGTAACTAACAACACACCTATTACAGCTGAGAAAAAATTTTTCTCAAAATTTGGTTCAGAATTGCGTGAATTTAATCGTATAAAAAGATCACTTGTGGTTTCTGGAGATGTTTTTGAGTCGATTCTCGATGAAGTTGAATATCACCAAGCTGTTGTCATGGGAGCTCCCCCATTTTCAAATCATGATACATGGAAGAATGATTCACTCCAATACTTACTCAAGAAAAGTGACACAAATTTGATTATATGTAAGGCATCTACTGTTTTAAATTTTACACATGACATAAAAGCTCCGCAAAAATCGAAGGATCAAGATCGTTCTATCGCACTCGTTGTAGATACATGGTTTGCTGAAAACACTTTTCATAGTCGTGAATTTAAAAATCTCGAAGATCTCATCCATAGAAAAGAAAATAGTAATGTAACAATCAGTTTAGGTTTACCAGCATTAAATGAAGAAGAAACAGTTGGAACTGTAATATCTGTCTTAAAAAAGGCATTGATGGATGATTTTCCCCTAATAGACGAAATTGTATTGATCTATTCTGGATCTACGGATTACACAAGAGAAATTGCTGAAGACTTGGGTATTCCAGTATACATTCATGAAGAAATATTACCTCAATATGGTACCTTTCTTGGCAAAGGTGAAGCACTTTGGAAAAGTCTATACGTGTTAAAGGGAGATATCATCGCATGGATTGATACAGATATAAAAAATATCCACCCTCGTTTTGCATACGGTATTATTGGACCATTACTAACCAATGAACACATTTCATATGTAAAAGGTTTTTATCGCAGACCTTTGAAAAAGGGTAATAAAATGGTTGCGGGAGGTGGAGGTCGTGTCACTGAATTAACAGCTCGTCCACTGATAAACTTGTTTTATCCTGAACTTTCTGGAATCATCCAACCACTCTCGGGTGAATATGCAGGTCGAAGGATTGTTCTTGAAAAATTGCCATTCTACACTGGTTACGGTGTTGAAACAGGTTTATTACTTGATTTGCTTGATAATTATGGTCTCCAATCAATAGCGCAATCAGACTTACTAGAACGAATCCATCACAATCAACCCCTAAGGTCACTTTCAAAAATGTCCTTTACCATAATTCAAGTATTTATGAATCGCCTCCAAAAACGCTATGATATTTCGCTTTTAGATGAGGATCATTTGACTATGAATTTACCAAGTTACTTTCCAAATAAGTATTACCTGGATACTCAAGAACTTTTTGACCATGAACGTCCACCGATGATTGAGATACCAGAGTATCAATCTATGATTAGATCACCATTTTAAACTTTCAATATATTCAACTTATGACACAAATACTTCTAATTCGCCATGGAGAAACTCATTGGAATGTTATTGGAAAATATCAAGGTCAAGCTGATCCGCCATTAAATCAACAAGGTATTTTTCAATCAGAGTTACTTGCTAATCAATTGATCGCAGCAAAATTAGACATACTTATTTCGAGTCCCTTAAAACGCGCAGCCCAAACTGCCAAAATATTACAAAATTATTTGGACATTCCGCTCATCTTTGACAAACGCCTTGTTGAAATTCACCAAGGTGAATGGCAAGAAAAACTACGGAGTGAAATAATAACAAAATATCCGGTTCTGTTTCACCAATGGGAAACTCAACCTTGGGAAGTAACCCCTCCTGGAGGAGAAAATCTCTCACAAGTTCAAAATCGCGTTTATGCTGCAATCAATGAATTTGCATGTAAATTTCCTGATAAACGCATAGGTATTGTTACCCACCGTATACCAATTGCATTAATCAAATTAAAGTACCAAGATTTAAAAAAAGATATCATAAGAACACTTAATCTTCAAAATACATATTGTGAAGAAATAACCGTCCCGTGCGGCAAGGAGGATTTTCTTGATTAATGGAGTAATGCAAAGAATTTATACCCATTTTACTAATCTATATGGTGAAGCAACTGCAAGAAAATATTGGAAAAGTATAAAAGATCAGATCATAAACTTCACAAAAAAAAATCCACAGATACCTCAATCGCCAAAACTGGTTTCTAGCTCTGACACGATATTGATTACTTATGGAGATCAATTTCAAGACGATAATCGACGACCTTTAGTTGTGTTATCTGACTTTTTGCAAGCATATATTGGAGACACAATTAATACAATTCATATCCTCCCTTTTTTCCCATACTCATCTGATGATGGCTTTTCTGTAATTGACTATACGAAAGTTGATCCAGCCTTGGGTGATTGGAAAGATATCCAAAAAATAAATTCTGAATACTTCTTGATGTTTGATTTTGTACTAAACCATATTTCAAGAGAAAGTGATTGGTTTCAGCACTATCTAAATGGAGACACTAATTACCAGGATTATTTTATCGAGGTAGATCCAAACATTGATTTATCAGATGTTGTTCGTCCAAGAGCATTACCATTACTTACACAAGTATCAACTTCTCAAGGAAAGAAGCATGTGTGGACTACATTTAGTTCAGATCAAATTGACTTAAATTACTTAAATCCAGATGTTGCTTTAGATATGATCAAGATTCTATTAGAGTATGTATCCAAAGGTGCAAAATATATAAGGATGGACGCGATTGCATATTTGTGGAAAGAAGTGGGTACAAAATCCATTCATTTACCCCAAACCCATGAGTTTGTAAAATTCGTTCGATCAATTTTAGATGCAGCTGCACCCCAAGTAATGCTAATTACGGAAACGAATGTTCCTCATTATGAAAATATCAGTTATTTTGGAAAACCAATTGAATTGGTTTTCCAAGGAAATAATATTATTCGTAGTGATGAAGCTCAAATGGTATACCAATTTTCTTTAGCCCCACTGATACTGCATACATTTCTTACTCAGAATTCCGCAAAACTTACAAAATGGGCATTAAGTCTTGATTTGCCTGTTAAAAATACATTCTTCTTCAATTTTATTGCATCCCATGATGGTATTGGGGTTCGTCCTGCGGAAGGAATATTAACGGGAAATGAAATTCAAAAACTAGCAGACCAAACATTACGAAATAAAGGTGACGTTTCTTTTAAGAAAAATCCGGATGGCACACTATCTCCTTATGAATTAAACATTACTTTATTCGATTTTTTAAATGAACCATTAGTAGAGAATTTTGAAATTGCAATAAATAGATTTATGGCCTCACAAGTCATCATGCTTAGCCTAGCTGGGATTCCTGGAATTTACATTCATAGTTTGATTGGGTCATCCAATTGCCTTGACTGTGTAAGCTTAACAGGTAGAGCACGGTCAATCAATCGCGAAAAATTTAACTGGCAGAACTTTTCAAAACAGCTAGATAATCCTGAGTCACGAGCTGCTAAGATACTGAGTAGATACAAGCATATACTTGATATTAGAAGAGATTTGCCAGCGATGGCTCCTGACATCCCTCATAAAATCTTATTTCTTGACGATAGAGTATTCGCCCTAGTACGTGACACTCCCAATCCTGAAACCGCTCTTTTATGCATAATTAATATATCCACACAAAATGTAAACCTCGAGATATCGCGTAAAGTACTTGGTTTAGAGAATCACGAATTTATCAATGTAATAAATTCGACCGTGATTATGTCAAAAGGTGATTACTTAACAATTAATTTATCACCATATGAGTACATATGGTTGATAAAAAAATAAAATTGGTTTTTATTTGGAGGTTAAAAATTGACTGTCATAGCGATAATGACTGATTTTGGAACAAAAGATGGTAATGTAGGAGTAATGAAAGGTGTAATATCAAAGTTATCACCTAGAGCAAATATCATCGATCTCAGTCACGAAATTAGTCCCCAAAATATACTCGAAGCATCTCTCATTTTGTCACGCTCCTTTTCTTATTTTCCTGACGGGAGTGTCTTTGTGATCGTTATTGATCCTGGTGTTGGTACTACACGCCGACCAATAGCCGCAAAAATTGGTGCCTACTACTTTGTTTTACCTGATAATGGCATATTAACTCCGATCATAGATGCTGGTAAATACAAAAATGAAGCAATAAAAATCTTCTTTTTAGACAAAAAGGAATTTTGGCTAGAAAATATCTCCAATGTATTTCATGGACGGGACATCTTTGCTCCAGTTGGTGCTCACATTGCAAATGGTGTCGTGTTGGAGAAGATGGGAACTCAGATC
>JAEOUK010000178.1 GCA_016839385.1 Promethearchaeota archaeon | reverse complement strand
GCTTGTTCTTTTATGAAATCAATTAATTCTGACCCATAACCTTGATGTCGAAAAGAAGGTTCAATATTAATGTCCCATATACGGACTGTGTTATTCCAAGATAATTGTTCGAAGCAAATCCATCCAACATATTTTGAGTTCTCATTGTGATAAGTAAAATAAAATTGAGCTTGGGATTTATAGGAATCAGCTATAGATTCTTTTTTATATTTCTTGAATCGAGGATCGAATCGAGTTTTGGTTAATTTAACTGTCCAACCCGTTTCTTCTGGTTCTTGAGTGATTTTGAGATCGTAATAAAAGGGTGATTCGTACGAAAATATAGATTTTTTACCTTGTAATTCAGAAAACTCCATCTGTCTAAGTTCTAAATGTGCAGTGTGCTGTATGGATTTCATTACAAATTTTAAAGAAAGATAGAAAAAAATAGGTTTTGAATTCTCATACCATTTCTTTCTACCAATTGATGTATTATTTGTTCGAAATATTTATTATTACGGGATGAATGTATTTTTATTCGATATAAATCAAGTAGAGTGTATTTACATGAATCATAAACTAGATGATTGGTGGCAAACACCATTAGGAGATAAAGGAATGGAGCTGCGAGACCTCATTATTGAGGCTCTGAATTCTTTAATGGAAGACTTGAAAAAAGAGAAAAGACTGGACGAAACTACCCAAAAGTCCTTTGATCATTTAGTAGGCATTATTGAGGAGGAATATGAAAAACTCGTAAATTGATTTGATATTATTTGAATTAAGTAATTCATCAACCATTTCTATTACATATCAGCAACGATATAAATGCATCATAAGAGGATTTTAGAAAAATAATGAGCTATTTCCACTATAGACTTTTTTCTTCCAAATGTAATGATTCTAAAATACCTCAGTCGGTATACTCCCTTATTGTTCCAATCTTTTTAATTTCACCCAATCTGTCAACCTGAACAACACGCAAACTTTCCGGAGTCTTATTCTTTTCTACCCAATTGATCAGAGAAATAATTCCATCGCTCTCCGAAATTCCGGGACCATTTCCCGCACAATTACCGAGTGCATCGCCAGGAGTTATGTATAAATTGCAGAAATTGCTGACTACATCCCTACCACCACTGGTTGCACAAACTCTTTTAAAATAATCTATTGTACCGTCCACCGGAATGAGAGGATCATCAATACCATGGTCAATTATCAGCTTTCCGCCTGCATTTGCGAATCCAGTTAGATCAGATTTATCAGCTGCTGCGTCTTCGAATGTTGTAATGCTTCTATCGAACAATTCTACGAACTCATCCTTAGTTATTCGGCTAAAATCTTGTTTTGGATTTTTTGTAATCCACCTGGCATATCTTGTAACTAAAAAAAATGGTTTCGGTTTTTTGGTAAACAGACTATAATAGAAAGATCCAATCGGGATAATCACATTCCAAAACTTTACACCCGGTCTGAATGAGTACCACAACTGTTCCCCATTCTTACGATGAGGACCCATCCAAATTTCTTTCATTACTCGTGCATCTTGTTCGGATATAATCCCGTCTTTGGTTTCCTGACCCACTACTGAAAAAGGATCAAATTCAATTTTCTTTTTATATGCATAATAATCTTCTTTACCTCCGACACTGTTTTGTGCACATTCGGTAAAATATTTGATTTTTTTAGACGTGAGAACGTGTTTGTAGCTGTTCATAACGGCAATAGGCCATAAACCGCCAAGTATTAACTTTGTCCAGTTAATTGCAGGATTGGATGCCCAAATTCCGTCATAGTCTTCTGGAAATTCCTGAGCTTCCACTATGGATTGTCTTCCTCCCCCTGAGCCACCATGTAGATATGAAAAGAGCACAGGACGTTCATGAAGAATTTCTGCAACAGCCTTTCCAACCAAACTCATAAAATGGGTGCTTCTTGCTCTCCAATTTTCAATAAGCTCATAATTAAGTTCTCCTGTTTTTTTGTGGATTGCCCAATTGTGCTCGCCACAACCTGCATCAGTTGTTGCTGCAGTAAAACCATTACAAACTGCAAATGATAACGTCTGTCCTCTTGTGGTATTGTCAGGTCTCCTAATATAGCCATCCCCCCCTGTATTCATACCTCCACCTGCTGTTCCCATGAATCGATCATTCCAAG
>JAEOUK010000005.1 GCA_016839385.1 Promethearchaeota archaeon | reverse complement strand
TTTCATACCAGTTATGGTAGCTTTAGGAATTGGAGTTGTTGTTATAGGAATTTTGTACATTCGATCTAGAAGTAAGAGTAGTTATGTTTTGTCAGTAATTGAGGATCAAATTCGAGATCTGGAAGGAGTAACCCTGAGAGTGTCAAAGATTGACCGAGATCTTGCTTCAAGATTGGATTCATTGAAAGAAAGGTTAAAAAAACTAGTTTGGACGTAAACAAAAATGATTCCATACCAAAATAGTGTTATGTTAATAGGGTTAGGGTCTGCAGGAACCAATATTGTAGAAGAATTTATGAATCACAAAAAAACAAAAGAATTACTAAATAGTGACATTACTCGGCTTTCTCTTATGGCAGTTGATATAGCGGACCGTGAAATCAGACAACTGCAAGAAACTAGTACAAAGATCTCTGACGAAATGAAAAAAAAGGGAATCCCTAATGAAAGAATGAAACTAAATTCTCAAGCAATAAAGTTTCCAACCGCAGAAGCAATGTTTGATTTTATTAACATAAAATATAACGAGTATTTAAAAAGCGAAGGAGCCAATCTTAAAAACTTTAATCCATGGCTCAGTTCAACAATGTCCATTCCTCCATTAGCTGGAGGAGCAGGTAGAAGAAGAGCTCTGGCTAAAGCAGTATATGTTTTAAATTATTATCAACTTGGAATAATGAGGGGTTTTGTAAACTCCTTTAAAGAACAAGCACTTTCGTCAATTATAACTCCAACAGTTGCTTTAGTATATGGACTAGGTGGAGGTACTGGAAGTGGATTATTCATTGAATTTGCTAGGCATCTTCGTAAAGTATTGGGATCCAGCATACCCATTATAGCTTTTGTTATTGCTCCATGTGGGGGAGATGATCCTCCAGCAAAAGGAACATCCGCCTTCACTGCAATGAGTGAATTATCTCTTTTGCTAAATAGAGATTATAACGAATATGTGACCAACTCTTATGGAAATATTTACAGAAATCCATTGAATGCTATGGTGTGGTTACCTTTAATGCCTGCATACACAAACGCAGGAAATATTGTTACTGCTCGAAAAGATATTGATGAAATGATTGTAGACATGCTTTATGTTTTAATGGATTTTGATTTGGCTGATCTTCTGGGAGGAATTGGAACTGAGGTTGGACTAACAGACAATTTTGTTCATACTTTAGGCATGGTAAAGGTACTATATTCTATTGACGATTACATATCAGCCTTTAAGATTTACTTTGAAAAACTTCAATCAGTTTTTGAGTTTAGGAAGGAAAAATTGACTGTTTTTAATGCGATACAAGAGATAATCAAGGTCAACAATGATGTAGCACGCGAGTTCTATAAGAAATACCTTATAAAGACAGGTAACTATGTCGAGGAAGAATTTGAAGAAAAAATTAAGGCAATTATTACTTCCAATCCAATGCTTGAAGAAGACTATGATCTTCATGTCAAATGTATTGCTGAGCAGGCAGTAAATTGGCTCGATGAATTAATGAAGTTCCTATTAACTATTAGATTAAATGAATCATGTGGACCTTTAGAACAAAGAATAGAAAGTTTAGTACTACGAAAAAAGAAATCAAGAAAACAAGATAACTTAGAAATTTTAATTTCAGAACTAAAAAAGACACACCTTGATTTCTCTGTGAAGAAAGCAGCAATATTTGAACGATTAGAGCAATTAATTCCTGGCTCTCAAGTATTAACAGTAAGACAAAAGAAACTCTTAGAGGATTTAATGAATCTCGCTAATCTTGTTGAAAAGGCACTTGACACTTTAAGAATTTATGACGAGACTAGAATCTTCACTGAAGCATTAATGAAATGCTATTGTGATTTTCCAGAGTCTGAAACCGAACTAAAGGATCTAGAAGAAATTCGATCTCAATTGTCAACCTTATATCTAGTCATTCAACTGATGCTTAGAACACCTTATGACGAAGTAAAAATGATTGAGGAATATCTCAATTATATCCATGAAGTTAAGGACAAGGTCATGAACAAAAAAGCCTTCGTCGAAGACGAACTTGTAATGATTCAAGAAGAAAAAAAGAGAAAAGAATTTGATAAATCAAAAATGGAAAAACAATTACGCAAATTCTTAAGTTCCAAAAAATATGCCAGAGAACAAGTCAGATCATACGAACAAGACATAACAAGACTAGCAGAGGAAGAAGCATATATTCTTGAAGATTTCGAAAAAATAGAAAACAACATAAAATTGTATGAACAACTAGCAAATAAAATGGAAACTACTTCAGAATATCGGAAAAGATTGAACAAGATTGTTGAATTGTCAAAGGAATACGAAAATAAGCTTTCAGATATTGGTAAACCTAGAAAATATTTTGAAAGAACAACCGAATTAACTGAAGAAGAACAAATTAGAATTATTTTCAAGATACTGGCTGAACAAGAAGATACCCTTACTCATGAGACAATAATTAAAGAAATAATTGATATGGGTCATTTCAGAGATTACATGAAGAGTGTTATCCGAGTTTTCAAAACTCCAAGTCTTCTAGGATATAAGCCAACATACAAAACGGATTACATCTGGGTAACTGTCGAAACTCCTCGAGGTTTATGGAATGAAGATTTAACTCAAGAGCTATTCACTTCCCTTGCAGGATATGTTACCAGCGAGGTTTCAAGAACTGTTACTGTACGTGTAATTGACTCAAGGGATCCATGGATAAGCAGAATCTTGGTCGTGGGTGGTCGAGGAAAACCGGAAGATCTAGAATCGTTTGAGGAGATGCAACTCCTGTACTCAAAGGCCAGCACATTTGAGAAAAATTTTGCCCGTTCTTACCTCTTAGAACATGGAGTTACTGCTACACAACTAATTCAAGAAATAAAAAACAATAATCAGAAAAAGTAACAAATCTATGGAAGCAACAAATCCTAGACTTTAATTAAACCTTCATCAATTTCTTGCCATTCTTTTTCATCTATAAAACTATTATTTAATGCCTCATTTTTTATAGATTCTATTTTATTTTTCATTGAGATAAACAAACTTGCTGTATTGAATCCACCCACAAGCATAACAACATCAACTCTATCATTCGTGTCTTTAGTGTATATTGGATCAGATAAGTAAATGGATTTGAGGTTAACTTTGCCTCCAAGCCAGTTAGCTAAGGATAGATCAATTTTTTCTCTGGCAAATTTTGTCTTAAGATGCGAAGGAATACGGAAAAAAACATAAATTACTGATGCACTTGACAAAT
>JAEOUK010000177.1 GCA_016839385.1 Promethearchaeota archaeon | reverse complement strand
CTGGTAATTTGAATGCCCCCCTCCAGTCAGAGATCCGACTTTTGCTAAATCTAACAGTATTATTTCAGAAATTCCCTTTATACTAACTTGCTTGATAATTGTATCTATATCCATTTCAGCAATTTCTGCACTTTCGGAGATTAATTTCTGCTTTTTCATATCAATACTAACAATTATCTTCTCAGGGCTTAGCTCAGATATGGCGTCGTCTACTACATCGAATGATTCAATAGTTTCTGTCGCAAGGATAATTTTTGATAATCCAAGATTCTTGAATTGCATGATATCATATAAATTCCGTATTCCTGCATCCAGCATAATATCCAGGGGAGATTCTTGAATTATTTTACTTAATAACTCAATATTTGGTTTTTCTCGAATAATGGAATCAAGATCAGCAATATAGGTCTCTGTAAAACTGAATTTTTCAGAAAAAACGGTCAAAAGGTCTTGGGGTTTGGAAGATTGTGAGAATTTCATATGAATTGGTTGATATTCATTGCGCAATCCTTTATTTGCGTGTACTGCAGTACCATTCATTATATCAATAACGGGGATGATTCGAAATCTATTCATCATCGAAATTCCTTTGACTTTTTAAAAAAAAAATCGATATATTACACTTAATCGTTTATATCTAATAATCTTAACGCATAAATCACATTAAAAAAAAGAGATAATTGATATTGATTTTATTTTTAAATTTATTAGCTTTCTACTTAACCCTTGTATTTGATAGCTAATGACATATCGTCTTTAGTGATTTTCTTTCTCTTTGCATGTTTTGCAAATTTTAGAGCTTGTTGGGTAAGATCGGTCGCTACTTCCTCTAAATTCAAAATTAACAAATCTACCGCATTTCGTGCTACAATGTTTGCTCCACTTTTCTTCATAAGTTTTCGAAGTGGACTCCATGCAAAAGATCTTTTCTTCTTTGCCATTTTTATTATCCTCCGCAGTTTTGTCATTATCCATTATGATAATAACAAACTACAATGAGAATACTACATCTCATGTATTTAAACTTTTTCACGTTTCGGTTAAAATTTGAATCGATCCATTCAACTCGACAAAAATTATGCAATAGAACTTGATGAAAAATTACCCACTCCTCCCGCTTAATTCTTGAACAATATCACAATTTTCTAATGAATTTGAAGAGATATTTTGAAATGTGGAAATTATTTCGTCTTAATTACTCTAAAATGCAATGTTCTTGACGGGATGGTTAGAGTTATATGATTTCAACGGGTCTATAAATTCTTTTAATACCCACACCTCTCTTTGAAAGTGGGGTAATATTTGTTACTAGTTTGATTGGTATACCGAAAAAATAAATAAAAAAAAGGAGTTAGGAAATTTTAAACAAGGAAAACATTCTTCTCTTAAATAGTTCAAATCCCTCGTATTCTTCTTCTGGAGTCGGGATATGTCCTCTTGGTTGAGCACTTTTTCCATATAACGGTTCAATTGTTATTCGAACTTTAACCCCTTCAAATTTTTCAGCTATTTTTTTTAACTCTCGGTTTAAGAAGACCATAGTATCCGAATCGGTGTCTCCTAACATATAGATATTATGTTTTACTTTGTTCCAATATTGAACAATGTCACTATCGTCTGATTCTGCTTTCCGAACATCTGCTGCAGTTAGATATCCTTCGAATATTGATTTTCTCTTCCTACTCATAGGACTCCCTCTTATCTCCGTAATGCTCGTGGGTTCATCATCATTTTCTCTTCATCAGAGGAAATTTCAAAAACGTATTTTTCATCCTTTAATGCTTTGCGGATGCGCATGATTTTTCTGAAAATTTCTTCCTTGAATTTCAGCATCATTGTAAATAGTAAAACTACCCGGAAAAAGTTCAAATCCTTATAATATTCTTCGTCGTAGAAAAATACATTAAATTTCCCACCGATATTGAGTTTCTTTTCGTCTATTTTTGCAAGTA
The DNA here is from genome assembly GCA_016839385.1 of Promethearchaeota archaeon. Next base: position 1,864 of record JAEOUK010000177.1, on the reverse strand, counting down.
TACGATCTTCACCAAGTAGTACCTCCCAATCTGAGCCAATTGTCAACCTTTTTTCATCAAAGGTATATATTTGCCATTTCTTTGTCTTTGCTTTCTTGTCTTCTTTCATCATGGCAAATGAAAATATTTCTCCGATTTTTGGCAACCGCGTATGATTTTTCATTAAATTTACGACATATTTGTATTGTGGTAATACAATTCTGAATGAGGGTATTGTATCATCGGATCCTGTACTATTTGCAATAGAATCTACAACCATTTCCTCTATTGAGCCCAAAAAACCAACAGATTCCATATTGAACCATTTCATTATCAACCTCTTTTTCCCAATATCTTTATCTGGAATATCATCCCATGTAGCTGAATTGTATCCAAACATACCATCAGCTTTTCCCTCTTCAGAAACCTTTCCAACCAATTCTAAGTTTCGAGAAAACATACGATTTTTTGCCATAAATCTTTCTCGTTGGTAAATTCCAATCTCCGCATTATGCAGGTCAGTTAACCAGTAATCCACAACTACTTTTTTTACAAAATTATTCTTCGGAGTCTTTTCATCCTTACTTTTTTTAGAATTTGACTCTTTGAGAATTTTTTTTTGAGCTGCGTCAGGTTTTTTTGCTTCTGTCTTATCTGAACCGAGGAATTTTTTGGCTAGATCCTTTTCTAATTGATCTACACTTTTTGAGGAGGATTTAGATTTCCCATCCTTGTGAACTCGCGTTATATGCGCGGTCAAATTTTTATAATTTTTCCCACAATGTGGACATTTTGTTTTCCCAGCGTCATCCGACATAAATATCATCCCTATTTTTTTAATTACATAACAATGATCAAGTTCATGTTAAAGATTTTACGCTTCCCAAATGCGAATTCGACTTTTTATTTAGGGAGTAATTATAGTTCCAATTTTCGAAGTCTGAAAATCTTCAGTTAGTAAACTCTGTAAATTTCCGAGTTCTGATCCATTGATAAATCGGACTCGAAGTTTACTTCTCTTTAGTATCTCTAAGGATAACAGATCAAAAATTTGGTATTTTCCTGCGGTCTGTTCTTGATCTGTTCTAGTTCGTAATAAAGATTCCAATTCTGTATATCTGATTGTTTCGAATTTCTTTGCATTGGGATTAGTTTTCGGGTCATCATTATAAAGTCCATCAACATCCGTCAAAATGATCAAATCGCATACCAACATTTCGCACAGTTGCATTGCAACTGTCGTTGTGGACTGCTTGGGAACGAAGCCACCTGCAACGAATAATTGTTTCTTCTTTCTAGCTTGTCTAGCATCTTCAAGATTTGCCACCGGGGTCGAAAATGCGTTTTCTCCCACAGCGTAAATAAGGGTTTGTGCATTTGTCCTGGAAACCATAATCCCAAGGTAATCCAATTTTTCTTCATCAAAACCCATTTCTCTACCTGCTAAAATATTTTTTCGAGCGATTTTTCCTCCTCCACAAACTATTCCTTGAATATTTTGTGAGGATTGAATGATTTTGATCAATTCCATCACCTTACTCTTATTTATGTCTAATGAATCATCATTAAATAAGAGAGATCCGCCAAATTTGATAATTAGACCCATTTTCATCCGATATGAACTGAATTGATTAAGTAGCTAAATTTGAAATATATATTTTTATGGATTGAAGATATTTTTATCCCTCGCGAAATTATGTGTGATGTAGAGAAATGAAACCAGATACTGAAATTACCGTACTCGTTCCTCATAGAATATCAGGGTTTTTTCAAATTGTGGAATCAGGAGGAGGAAGACCAGTAGATGATTTATCACGAATTGGATCAATGGGTGGCGGACCTTCCCTGTCAAATTATGGAAGTACTAAAATTAAGATTAAAAAAT
>JAEOUK010000176.1 GCA_016839385.1 Promethearchaeota archaeon | reverse complement strand
ATAATGGCTTTAATTTTCAACAGTATATCCCTTGCGTTGAATTCGATTTGAATGGTCATCTTAAGCCGTTTTCTATTAAAGCAAAAGAGTGGGGGCTATTTTTAACCGAGTTATTCAATGAGTGGATAAAGGAGGATGTAAACAAGGTTTCTATTCGTTTATTTGATTCCATCATAGAATATCTAGTTTATGGGAGATATAATGTGTGTTTTATGCAAGATAACTGTATTCAATATTTTGTTATAGAACATGATGGTGGAGTTTTTCCATGTGATTTTTTCGTACGAGATGATTTGCTATTGGGTAATGTTAATACTAATTCATGGGATGAGATCTTTAACTCCGAAACATATCATTTTTTCGGAAGAAAAAAATCAAATTGGAACAATGCGTGTGATCTTTGCGAATATCTTAATTTCTGTCACGGAGATTGTCAAAAGATGCGTTATGATGGCCAAACTACTGCCAAACAACTAAGTGCGTTATGTCAAGGTTGGAAGATATTCTATACAAGAACCCTTCCTCGCTTCAAAGTCATTGCTGATAATTTTAAAAAAGAAAACAAAATTACTGGCCTCTCTCCATTTATATTTCCCAAATTTGGAAGAAATGAATTATGTCCTTGTGGTAGTGGTAAAAAATATAAAACTTGCTGTGGACTTCATATAATTAGTTAAAAATTACTAAGAATGTTATTTGTCTTATAATAACTCAAAAAAAGGTTTTAGCACAAACTATTTCAGTTAGTCAACTTTTAATTACCAAACATCGAATCGATTAAAACAATGAGTACAATAGCACCAGCCCGAGAACTACATGGAAAACGGCTACTTGGATATTCGCTTGGAGATTTAGGATTAACCCTTCCTAATATGTTTACAGGAGTATTTATTTTCCAATTTTATGTTTATACGGTCAATTTAAATGCTCTATTGGTGTCCATTGGAGTCACAACTCAATTTATTATTGGTGCTTTTGCCGCTATAATTTTTGGGGTTATTGTGGACAATAAAAAGCCGGGAAAGTTTGGAAAAAGACGACCATTTTTATTAATTGGTTTACCTATATGGTTTATTACTACACTTATGGTATGGTTTCCACCACTTAGTCCTCAAGAAAATTCTTTTTATCTTCCCACAGCCTTCTTTTTCTGGGTTGTGATGATAACGCGAACAGTTTTTAGAGCACTTATATTCAATGTTTATATTTCGATGCTTCCAGAACAGTCCCAAACACTAAAAAATCGAGAAAAAGTTGCTTCAATTCGATCTGCTTTCTCTATCATCGCTTCAATTGTAGCTATATTCCTCCCAATAATCGTTCAAAGCTTACTGAGTGATCCAGCAAACGTTAAATGGTGGGATACTTCAGGAAAAATTATTTTACTATATATTCCATTGATAGGAATAATTTTTTCTATTTTTGGGTTGATAAGCGTAATAATTATATTCTTCTCTGTAGACGAGAGTTTTCACACTAAAACTGGAAGTGTAGAATTTGAGAAAACTAAAATTAAAGAAGCTTTTATTCGAATGTCAGTCCCTCTTAAAGATAAAAATTTCGTTAAATTGATGTTCGCAGGATTTTTCATAGGTATTTGCGCAAAAAGTGTTGGCTTTCTTGTATTTCCCTTTCAAACCTACTTGATGGAATTTCAATTTTTAGAGTTTTACATTTATATTATTATTTCCATTATCGGGAAATTCGTGTGGTTTTTTGTTTGGAAAAGAATTCTTAAGAGGAATCATATTCTCAACTCCTATGCAATTTGCATATTGTTAGCAGTAATAGCTTGCTTGATGGATGTAATTTTCTTAATTAACGAGCTTCCGTACGCTATTAAAATATTATTGTATATTGTATCTTGGAGTACAGTTCTAGGCTCTATGTATGCATATCCTCTCTTCTCTATTCCTATAACAGCTTCGCTTGTGCATGAAACCGCTAAAAATGATAAATCCACTAATTTAGATAAGGCGATGGCAAAAATTTCTGGATCCTATTATGGTCTAAAATCATTCGTACAATCAATGGGACCTGCTTTTGCCTCAATCTTCGTAGGAAGCATCCTCTCTGGT
>JAEOUK010000175.1 GCA_016839385.1 Promethearchaeota archaeon | reverse complement strand
TTCATTTGATTTTAACAATTAGTATCCTTTCATGTGTTTTCCTCACCAATTTTATTGATTTATTATATACTTTTCGTTGTATGAAAATTGGAAGGAAAAAAATGCATAAATTCATCATTTTCCTTTTGATTCGGGTGATTCCTTTGTTTGCGATGATTTTTCCTTTTTTTCAATTATACGTAAAGCTACTTACCATCTTCATCTGTACACTTCCACTCATATTCAATTTCATCCTATCTATCAAAGTTCAATCATTAAAAGTAAAATTACCACCTCTAAAAACAAATAGGGCTCATAAAGGAGTTCTCTATCTGGGCACTGTGAAATCTAACATCATAAGAAAAAAATTCTACCTAAGCGATAAAGACCTACAAAAACATATGTTTATCACAGGATTAACAGGAATGGGGAAATCTAATATGGTCAAACATATTTTAAAGCAGATAATGAAGAATTATCCCCACTTACCGTTTTTAGTTTTAGAATTTAAAGGGGAATATCAGGAAATTGCTCACATGTTCAAAAATGTAACCGTATTTCGACCTGGAGAATCTTTAAAAATCAATATTTTTAACCCTAGAGGAGAAGATCCAAGAATTCATGCAGAAAAACTACTGAATATGTTAACATCATGTCAAATAGTTACATTTCAGGAAGAATTTTCGTCCCAAATGGAGAAAATATTTGTAGAAATTTTATATGCAGTCTGTTCGGATCCAAAACGAAGAAGTTGGGACGGTTTCGATTATTATATGAATAAATTCCAGAAAGAAAATCAAGCAAAATATTTCAATTTGAATAATTCTTTATTTAGCATAGACAATAGAATTCGTAGACTAAAGAGTGGTCCCTTAAGATCCATTTTTGATGAAGAATTAAATCTTGATATCAAAATGATCCAAAATTCTAAAATCATAATTGATTTAAGTAGCATTATTCATCAAGGTGGAACAAAAAATGATGCTGTATTTTTTTCGAACGTCCTTTTTAATCATTTATGGTTGTATAATATTAAACAAGGTCCCTCTTCCGAAATTAATCATTTTACTTTAATTGAAGATTCACAATTCCTCTTATCCCAAAAACTTACTAAGAAAATGACTTCAACCAGTTATTTGGAGGATTTTGCTTTATTATTGAGAGGGACTGGAGAGTGCTTAATTACAATAAATACTCGACCAACAATAAGTGAAGATGTAATGGCAAATGCAGGAGTGATTATTTCCTTTCAAATTAATTTTGATCAATCACTCATGGGTAAGTTATTGGGGTTGAAAGATACAAAATATCATTATCTTGCGACATTAGATGTTGGAGAATGTATTATTAAAACAAATTCATTCCCAACCCCATTTATGGTTAAAGTTCCCTACATACATGATTAAATCAAATAAATAGATTACATACTTTTTATTATGTAGTTAAACTATCATATTTATGTTAATTGGAATTATCGGTAAACCTTCAGCAGGGAAAAGTACTTTCTTAAATGCGGCTTGTTTAACGGATGCAAAAATTGGAGATTATCCTTTCACTACTATTGAACCAAATGTAGGAACAGGACACGCAGTAACGAAATGTGTTTGTGAAGAATTGGCTGTCAACGATACTCCTATCAATTCTATTTGCATCGATCATATGCGTTACATCCCTGTAAAATTGCTGGACGTTGCTGGATTGGTTCCTGATGCTCATTTGGGTAAAGGATTAGGTAACAAATTTTTAAGTGATTTGAGTCGTGCAGATGTATTATTACACATATTAGACATTTCGGGAGAACTTGATTTAGAAGGAAGAAAAACTGAGAATTCCGACCATAATCCCTTTGAAGACATCAAATTTTTAGAGAGAGAAATCGATTTATGGTTTAAGAATATTATGTTAAGAGCGGATTGGAGGAAATTTACTAATAAAATAACTATGGAAAAATCAAATTTTGCAGATGAGCTATATGAACGCTTATCAGGACTCTCGATACAGAAAATTCACATCATCCACTCATTAGATACATCAGGATTAAATACAGATAGACCAGATACTTGGGGGGAAGATGAAATAGAACACTTTTCGAGAATTTTACGAAAAAATGCTAAACCGATAGTAATTGTTGCAAACAAAATTGATAAAAAAACTTCAATTAAGAACCTAAACGAGCTTAAGAAAACCACTGATTCACTAATAATTCCTGCTTCTTCGTTAGCAGAATTTTTTTTACGTCAACTAGTTGAGAAAAAAGTGATATCATACACACCAGGTACTTCCTCATTCGAAATTACTCAACCTGATCAGATAAGTGATAAAGAAAGATCTGTTTTAAATGAAATTCAGTCAAAAATTCTTGATCCTTTTGGTAGTACAGGTATACAAAAAGCAATAAACACAGCTGTATTTGACATTTTACACAACATTGTTGTTTATCCTGTTCATGATGAAAAAAAATACATGGACCATGATGGCAATATCTTGCCAGATGCCTATATTATTCCTAAAAATATGCATCTAAAAGAATTCGTACGGTCAAAAATTCATTCAGATCTAGCAAAAAATTTCATATATGCACTCGATGCAAAAACCAAAATGCGCTTGGGGGAAAATTACGAATTAAAACATAATGATGTTATAAAAGTTGTATCTGCAGCTCGTTAATCGTTTTCTCCACGACTAGATAGAATAACATATACAATAATAATTCCAATTAATAGAAATCCCAATAATTGTAATAACAATTTATATCCATCTAAATCCCAGCCATGTACTTGAAAACTCATAATCAATACTCCTATCTTGAGGAATTATAAATTCTTAAAAAGTATTTTGGTCGTATTATTTTTTCTTGGTTTATATATTTCATCCTCAATAAATAATATGAATTTTAAAAAATCAAAAACGAAAATACTTCTAATTCAGCCTATATCTATTTTTACCAATGGTTTTGATTTTAAAAACACGATTTTAACTCACCTCTTAGAGCTTGGTACTCAAGTAAAACATCAATTGAAACAGAATAAAAACGTTTCTGTAGAAGTATTAAATCTAATTGACGAAAAAATTCATAAACCTATATCAGTCGTTGAATATAGTAAACATATTAAAAGTGTTGAGACACTCCTTCAGCAATACAACATTTATGATAAATTAATTTTTGGGATATCTTGCTTTTCATCAAATTACTACATTGCTACTTTAACACTCGCAAAAATTATCCGAAGACTTTATCCAAAATCGGTAATTTGCGTGGGAGGTTATCAAGTGAACTATTTTCCAGAAGAGTTTATTTTTCCTAGATTTATCAGAGGACAACTTATCAAAGAAAAATTATTTGATTATATCTTTTTGGGAGAATCTGATTATCAGTTTGCCGATCTAATGGAAAACCTCATTACTACAGAAAATTTTTCTTCAATTTGTTCAGAGGGTACCAAAATAATTCAGTGTGGATTAATACAAAATTTAGAAAATCTCCTGTTTATCGATTTCTCACTATTAAAAACTCCAAAATCTCCTTTTTTATTTATTCCACTCTATTTTTCTAAGGGATGTCCTTTTAATTGTGCATTTTGCGGTGATTTTAGAAATGTCTATAAATCTAAAAAGCGATGGAGATTGATCAGTCCTAAGAATGCTTTTCAACGCTTGCAAAGTGCAATTGACTATTATGAAAATACTTTATCTCAAGTACAAATAATGGATCCTCTCTGGGCATATCCTCAATGGAGAATGAAATTTTACGAATTCATGACACAAAACAAGGTCATTCAAGAAATGTGGGCGGAAATACGTGTTGATCAATATTCCAATCAAGAAACTCAGATTCTCAAGAAGCTGAATTTTACATTAGCCTTTGGACTGGAATCTGGGAGTTCTGATATACTGCGAATCATGAATAAGACTTTTACTCCGAAAAAATATTTAAATCAATTTTCTTCAATTCTTAACGATTTAAATAATGCAGGTATCTATGTGATTTGCAATATGATTTTTGGACATCCGGGGGAAAATAAAACAACCATGGCAGAAACCATTACATATCTGGAAGAAAACCAATCATCTGTAGAAAATTTCATACCTAGTGTTTCTAAATATATGCTAATTCCAGGAAGTCAAGTTTTTAATAACCAAAAATACTATACCAAAAAATATCAAACAAAATTTCACATAGATAATTATTGGGAAATCCCTAAATGCACTGCCATTTCTTCTTCACTGGTGGATCCTTCTGAAGAGATAGGATACATGGATGTGATTAAAACTATTTCAGACTGGGTACCATCATTTTATTCTTCTTGTATTAAGCAATTTAAAAAGCATGAAAATCGAGATTTTATTTATCAAAGATATGTCAATCAGATGGTATTTGGTCCCAGATTATATTGGAAGGATAAAATTATGGAAGATTATAATCAATTTGGAGATATTTCTAATACTGCCCAAGAGTCAATCACTTTCTGGAGAGATGTCTTTTAAAAATATCGTTCTTTAAATATAACACTGAAAGAATAAAAATACTGCAGAATTTCTGCAGTCTCATTAGAACTTGTGATGCAAATGAATAAAAAAAAATTAGTGGCGACCATGTCATTGCTCTTAGGATTATCTTATGGCCTTTCCCTAGCAGCAACAGGCATTAGTGTGCCTAGCCCAGGTCCCACGCCAATTGAATAACTATAATGACATCTTATGTCATACGTTCCTATTTTTTTTTATTAACTGAAAAAATAAAATCTATGGACGTTATGGGATTTGAACCCATGACCCCTTGAGTGCAAGTCAAGTGCTCTTCCAGCTGAGCTAAACGCCCAATGATGTTCCAATTGTATTTATGGTTGATTTTAATTTTTTGGGTTTTTTTTGTATAAACATAAAACTCTAAATATAAGATCGTTTAGAATTTTTTAAAATAGGATGTTAATGCAAACTCAAAGATTTGTCGCTCTATTATCCAGTGGATTAGATAGTCCAATTGCAACCTATCAAATGTTAAAACGAGGTTATGATGCAGTTTTATTATCATTTGATGTTTCTCCAACCCCGAATCCTAATTTCAGAAATAAAATTATGAAAGTAGCAAATCTACTCCATAAACTAACTAAACAATCCTTAAAAATTTACATTGTTAATCATCATGACACTCTTCGACAGTTCGTAGAAAAAGGAAAAAGAAAGTTAACTTGCATTTTATGTAAGAGTTATATGTTAATTGGAGCTTATGAATTAGCAAAACAGATTCAAGCAGATTTCATTGTTAATGGAGATATTCTAGGGGAACAAGCTAGTCAGACAATTAATAACATCGCTGTAATCCAAAAATTTATGCCAGAAATACCTGTAATTCGTCCATTAATCGGATATGAGAAAAAAGATATTCTCTATTTATCTCATCTCTTAGGATTCTATGAATTGTCTACTCTCCCTGATGTTCAATGTAACTTCAATCCAATGTATCCAGAAACTCATGCAAATGAGAATGAGGTAATTAATAGTATAAACAATATAGATCTTGAGGAAATAGCTCGGCTTAATATAGAAAATGCTCAAATTCTAGTTGTTGAGTAATTTTTTCTTTAAAATTCTTATCCTGCTCGATCATCTCGACCTCATCTGGGTTATTTTCGGATAAAATTTCTACTATTCCTTGAGCGATTAAATGTTTGCAATAGTATTCCTGATTTTTTATTATTCCTTGTAGGTAGAAGTCCATACAACTACAGTAAATCCGCGGATAAATAATATAGTCTTTATCGGTACCTAATTTCATCCAAACTTGTCGATTTGATGGCTTAAAAACTACTTTCACAACCTCACTCATAATTTCCTTAACTTTTGAGATCTGTTGAATTGAAAATAATTTGGATAGACGGTCAAATGTATCAATTGTTAATTCCCCTTGCTGTTTTATTGATTCCAATATCTCTTTAAAAGAATCAGTTTTTTTTGAGGATTGTTTCATTCTTGTATTCAAAAAAATAATTAAATTCTACATCTTTAAGTATAACGTATGCTTCCGCCGGGATTTGAACCCGGGTGACGGGGGTGAAAGCCCCGCATGCTTGACCGGACTACATTACGGAAGCGAGAATAAAGAGTGTAATTTGGAATTAGATTTAAATTTTTCCCCAATCCACTAAACAATGAGGATCCTTTTGAAGAATACTATCGATATATTATATTATATTCCGCGATTTTATCCAGCAATTTCAGGTGCAGAATTTTACATCTTAAATATTGCTAAACATATGCGTTCAATTTCAAAAAATATTGAAATATTGTGCTCAACTAGCGTTGATTTCAAAGGACTTCACAGTAAAGATGGATATCATATAAAACCAAACAATCCCTATTATTTTTCCTATGAGAATATACCCATTACTCGAATTTCCCCAGAATATCATTCAAATCCTCAAGAATTCGATCACTTTGCTGCGGGAATAACTTTTCAACTGAGTGAATCTGTTGAAAAAATCCTTGAACAAGGACCAATTCATACAAAATACTTTATAAAACTACTCAACAAATTTAAATCTCAAGATCTCTCATACAAGTTAATCCATTCTAGCTACTTACCATATGCAACTGTGCTATATTCCTTGATCTATTCTAAAAAAGTAAATATTCCTTCTATCTGCACCCCTTTTGTCCATATATTCAATCCTCGTTATCAAAATGATTATTTCATTCCAATACTTAAACAATATAATCATATAATTACATGCACCAATACTGAAAAAGAGTATTTAAAACGAAAAGGAATTTCCGAGAACAAAATCACTACTATACCAATGGGAGTAGATTACCAATTATACGAAATCCCTCCTAAAACCCGAACAGGAAAACTTAAAAGTTTTAAAAGCACATTCAAAATTTCCTCTCCCTTCGTCTTGTTTTGTGGATATAAAAATTATGAGAAAGGAGCACTCAGAGTTTTACGAGCCGCGATTCTATCCTACAAAAAAATACCAAAGTTATCTTACGTATTTATTGGACCAAGCACAACAGCTTTTGACATTGAAGTTAAAAAAGCACGAAAACATGGTGTTCCAATCTTGAATATAGGACCAGATAATCTAAAAGGATATTATGATTGGAGAAAAATTTCTGCTTTTCAAGAATGTGAATTTTATATAATGCCAAGTCGTTCAGATGCATATGGGATTTCTTACTTGGAAGCATGGGCATCTAAAAAGCCGGTTATTGGAATTGATACACCCGTGATGCGTGAAGTCATTCAACATAAAAAAGACGGGTTATTGGTGGAATTTGACAATATTCCTCAAATATCTGAAGCAATTGAACAATTATTTAGTGATAAAGAGAAAGCAAGAGAAATGGGGTTGTCGGGGTCGAACAAAGTACGGAGATGCAATTCTTGGAAGGATATTCATAAAAAAACGATGTTGTTGTACAACAATTTAGCACATATAACTGAATAGAAATTAAAATATAGCGGGCCGGGCACGACTTGAACGTGCGACCATCCGGTTAACAGCCGAACACTCTACCGACTAAGCTACCGACCCTTTAATTTAGTAAATATTTAATTCCATGTATAAAATTTTTTTGATAAGTTTATTTTAAAATTTAATGGTAGCGGGGGTTAGATTTGAACTAACGATCTCAGGGTTATGAGCCCTGCAGCCTAAACCAAGCTAGCCCACCCCGCTTCCGTAGGGATTCCAGAAGTAGTACTTTCTATCGTTTTGGAAAGGGAATATTCTGAAATAATGCTACAAAAAGCTAAATTGCACAATAATTAAAAATTTTTGGTATTTCGTGGCATATATGAAAAGAAATACATCATAATGTTAATATGGAAAATTTTCCGTGTATAGTGTGTACATGCCATTGTTCGACACCTTAATCAACATTCTGACAAATCCATTTTTCATCGGGTCGGCTATCTTTTGGTTAGTCTGTTACATACTGATTAAAGTGTTAGGAAAAAAAGCAAAAAATGTAAATTTTGCATTTCCATTTCTTATAATGTTCAAAACTAAGAAGTTAAACCGATTATTACAACGAATTGCTCGAAAATTTCCTAATCTATGGAAATGGATATGGAATATTGGAATTTTTGTTTCTTTTGGATTTACAATTTTTGGATTATATTTCTTCACTGCAAATCTCATTGATCTTATCCGATCTCCAAGTATAGAAAATGCCATCGCTCCATTAATCCCTGGAGTAACTATAGACCTACCTATGTTTTCATATCTAATCCTACCAATACTGTTTGTTATTACAGTCCATGAATTTTCTCATGCTATGGCAGCTGAAGCTGATAATGTTAAAGTCACATCCACGGGAATTTTTGGAGCTGGAGTTTTTTTCATTGTAGGTTTCGGTGCATTTGTAGAAATCGATGAATTTTCAGCACGATCTCACAAAGTATCTCCATGGACACGGTTACGAATTGCGGGTGCAGGAACATTTTCTAATGCAATCCAATCGGGTATCGCTCTCATTTTGATGCTAAGCTTCGTTCCGATTAAAAGAATGGGGTATGGACCTGAATTCGTTCAAATTGATTCAGTACTGAATCCAAGTCAAGGGGGATATAATTCAGATAGATTATTTGAAGGAGATATTCTCTTGAGAATCAATAACACGGTATTAGATCTGCAGAACGATGTAGATTTAAATGCGATTTTAAATAATGAAACTGCGATACAATGCTCAGTAGGGGATAATCTACAATTATTGACTATGGATAAAAAAGGTAAATTATTTAACAGAAATATTATATTAGGGCACCATTTTTTTCTGGGATTTGAATACCAATTCACAAATTCAACAGAGATCGAACTTACCGAAGTCTATACCAAATTTCAAGGTGGAAATAATTATGATATTCTCAACACATCTATGCGATTTATCGCCATTAATGGCACACAATTTAATCAAACAGCTGGATTTACGCCAGAATATTATCTTTATAATTTGAAATCACCTGGTCCTGTAAATTTAACACAAAGTACTGGAACCAATATTAGTATTCATGTTGATTATTTTCCAACTGTTTTTGGTGCTTTTGAGTTTCGTTCTTTTTATACTGGTGCTTTTTTTGAGGAAAGAGAATCATCAGTTGAAGTGATACGTGTTCTAAAAAATGCAACAGAGACAGGAATAAATGAAGGTATTATTGAGAAAGGAGATATCATTACGAGCGTGAATGGAAACAATATCGATTTATCAGGAGGGAAAACTTTTGAAGAGTTCCTTTTAGTCGATGTTGGATTGTCTATAACAAGCCTTACACAAGTTGTGTTTGGAATTCAAAGAGAATCTGATATTTATTATCAACAAGTCTATTTTGTACCAATTCCTCAATCTTATGTGTTTATAGGAGTCCAATCTTCTCCCTATTGGGTTCCTAAGAACAGTTTTGCACAATTTCTTGGAGGGACCTTTCCAATATGGTTGGAAAAAGAAATATTCTACTTCTATATGGTTGCTTTCAGTGTGACACTCTTTAACATGTTACCTTTACCAATCTTTGATGGAAACCGAATTTTAAGAGAGATAGTGCACTGGATTGTTGGTTCTAAGTACGAAAAAAAAGTAAAGAAGAAGATAAAAATTCTCTTTGATCCTGAGGAAAAAGACTATTCATTGATGACTAATCATGTTACAAATATCATTGACATTGAAATGGATTTAAGTGCAAATCCTCATCCTGAATTAGTTGATACGTTGCGCTACATTCCTGTAGATACTTTTCGAGATGGTTTCTACGATACTTTACGAATTGATTTAACATCAGGTAACTTACCTGAGTCAGGGACTCCTATCACAATCACAATTGAATATGTTAAAGACGAAAAGGAGAAACTAAAAAAAGCTATCATTCTAACGATTGGATTGATGACTACAGCCCTGATACTGGCAAATTTTATTTTATCTTATGTAATCTTAGGAAATATCACCTTTTGGATTTAAGATGCAAGATGATTTTATCTGACAGTTGTTCAAAATGTGGAAAGGAATCCTTTACATTCCAAAAATCGTCAGGGCGTTATTTATGTAAAGAATGCTATATTTCATATTTCGAACGTAAATTTCAGAAAACTGTATCTAAATTCAACATCATAAATTCAGGTGATGTAGTATGTGTTGGTTTATCTGGTGGAAAAGATTCCATTACTTTACTATACAATCTTTATTTACGTCAGAAACATATTAATTCTCCAAAAATAATAGCTATTTCAGTGGATGAAGGAATTTCCGATACTTTCATCCAAAATCAAAAACAAATTCAAAAATTCTTTGTAGATTTCAACATAAAAATTCCATTTTTTCAAGCAAGCTACAAGGAAATTTTTGGATTGACAATGGACGAAATTGTGAAAATAATCCATGATAAAAAGTTAAAAATGAATGCATGTACTGTGTGTGCAAGTATTCGTAGAAGAATTATAAATGATATTGCGAATGAGAATAACGCTACAAATATTGCAATTGGTCACAATCTAGATGATGTAGCGCAAAGTATACTTATGAATGTACTACGTAACGATATAGAAAAAATAAAAAATAGTGTGCCCTATTCCTCATCAAAGGACATTAATTCTCCATTTTTAACACGAATTAAACCATTATTTTTGTTTTCAGAAGAAGAAATTATTCAATATTGTGAAGCAAAAAAATTACCTTATTATTCTAAAACGTGTGATAACGCTTTAAAATTTCCTATTCTACGAAAAAAAGTACAAATTTTTCTAAATAAACTAGATGAACGAAGTTTCGAATTCAAATATAATATGATTAAATTTCACCTAGGATTAAATGAAAAAATTAACGAAAACACCCTCTCTAATATTAATGATAACTCTTGTTCTTCCTGTTCATTCCCAGCTGGTCCGAATCGTGATATATGCACATATTGTGAATTCAAACAAACATTCCTTCATTTTTAAAATAAGAATTGAGAGTATTTTCTTAAATTTTCAATTTCTCGGATTTCACGTTCAAATAATGGGACTTCGATAATATTGAAGCGCTTTTGGTAAAGTCTATGTATATTATCGAGATGTGTTTGTTGCATTTTTCGCCTGTTAGCACAAAATCTACAATCAGGTTGCTCTTGAACTAATTGATTAACAATTATATTTTGGGAAGGAATTTGATACTCAGCTAATCCGGAAAGAAGACGTTCTGTTTCAAAAATTGCCATATCTTCAGCAATCATGCAGATTACAAATTGAGTTTTTTTAGGATCTTGTAAGATCTCACGTGCTAATTCGATTGAAGATTTTAGTTTTTTCAAAGAATCAAGGGGAGTTCCGTCACTACTTTCATTGCTAGCAAACATGTTTTTAAAAATACTAAACATTTGATTTAGTCGCATTTTCATCATTAGAATTTTTCCTAACCACCCTGAAAGCATATCAGGGATACTGAGTAGTTTCAATGTATGTCCAGTCGGAGCAGTATCAAAAATAATCATATCGAATTCCGAATTATTGATGTACTCTAATACCTTCCCAAACGCTATTGCCTCATCTAACCCAGGGGGATTTAATTCTGTCAAAGGCGAAAGGTCTCCCACAAGCGGGAATTGTTCCATATTGGGCATTTGGGAAAGTACGGATGAAATACCACTTTGTTCTCCCCTTGGATCAATTTCCAATGCCCACAAATTATCTATTTGAGGAATATGAGTAAGATTTCCAAGCTGAAGGTGGAGATCTAACGAATCAGCTAAGCTATGAGCAGGATCTGTAGAAATAATGAGAATTTTTTTTCCAGTATGTTCAGCAAGGTGAATTGCTGCTGCAACCGCAGTTGTTGTTTTTCCAACACCACCTTTACCTCCAAAAAGGATAAACTTAAGGTCCTTTAGTTGAGTTAAATTCTGCAGTGACACTATAATCTAAGTGGAAAGGAAGAATCTTAAAAAAAATTCTTGTTTTATACCTATTCGTCTCCAACAATTGGAATTTCGTTTTTGTTCAAGGTTAGTGCCTTTTTACACACTGGACATGAAGATTTCATGCGAATCCAATCCTTAAAATGGTCACTATGAGCTTTTGCCTCACAAATTGGACATTGCAACTCTGAGTCAAATATTTCAACGGGTTTTCCACATACTGCACACCGTAAACGAGACATTGTATGAACTTTCAAAACGAATTTGTTAACATCCAATATCGCATCCATGGTATTATCATTGTTGGGGACAATTTGTTTCATATCTTTCCGATCAGCTTGATAACAGATTACAACACCTTCTGTGTTATCTTGTTTATTTCCTATCCAAATCACATCTCCTTGGGAGAACGGTCGTCCTTCTCGTAAGAGTTGGATTTTGAGCAAATTTGATTCCATTACATAGGTTTGGATAACTTTTGTGAATTTTAATCCTTGAACGTTGCTGGTAATGGATTGGATAACTGCTCGAGGACTCTTTAATAATGCTGCTTTGATGGGAACATCCAGTTGTTTTCCTTTTTTAGCCATTTTAATCCTCAAAAATCGATTTCTAAGGTTATATATAACATTGAAATTATAGTGCTAAATTACTTGCTATTAAAGAAATGTTCGTGCCTTTTACATAAATATTTAATCATCATTTTGAGGAGAAAAACCAAATTCACCAATTAATGGTACAAACATTACACTTGACACAGATTTTTCATGAATTTTTCCTTTGAGTTTTGTTATTAACATAAGATTCTGTGACCATCTTTGACTTCCAACTGGTATGCAAAGTTTTCCTCCTTCCGCTAATTGAGTTATTAATGGCTCTGGAACTTGAGGTCCCGCTGCAGTTACCAAGATTTTGGTATAAGGTGATTCATTTGGATACCCTAAGGTCCCATCTCCAAATAGAACTGTGATAAAATCATCTAATTTTGCTTTTTTTATGTTATTTTTAGCAAAATTTACTAAGTCATTATCTCTTTCAATTGTATATACATGACCAGGAGATTTGCTTTGAGAAACAATATATCCGATTAAAGCTGCATGATATCCTGAACCAGTACCAACTTCAAGTACCTTGTCTTCAGGGCGAAAATCTAATAGTTCACACATCATTGCATTCATATGTGGTGCCGAAATCGTCTGTCCATTATATGTAGGTAATGGCATATCTTCATATGCTCTGGATTGTCTCTCTGGTGGAACAAATATCTCTCTAGGCACATTAAGTATAGCATTTCGAACCCTTTCTGAATGAAGATATCCACTTTTTTCTAAATGTAACACTAATTTTTCTCTTTCAGAAGTAAAATCTCTCACAAAACTTAATCTCCTTAAGGATTTTCGAAATTTGAATAGCCTTGAATTTTGAGAAACGCATTTACTTTCTCATAATTTGGCATACCAGTTCGAGCTCCCAATTGAGTAACTTTAAGTGCAGCACATGCATTAGCAAACCTCAAGCTTTTCTCTAAAGACCAATTTTTTATCACATATCCAACACTAAATGCTCCACAAAATGCATCTCCAGCTCCTGTCGCATCTACTGATTGTACTTCAAATGCTGGGCTTTCTATCACAGTATCATTGAAAATTCCTAAAGCACCCTGCTTTCCTAAAGTAATGACTACTGTTTGAATACCCATTTTTATGAAATATTTTGCAGCATCTAATGGAGTGTTCTTTTTCGTTAAGGTCATGGCACCCAGTTTATTTGGTAACAGAATATCAACATAAGAAAGAAATGGCTTTAGATTATCCATTCCCCGTAGTGCGATTTGACTTTCTAAATCGAAGGAAACTAAAACTCCTGCATTTTTCGCGAGTTTCATGGCTTTAAGAGTAATATCGGGATGAATACATGTAGTATGTAATAGTTTTACACCTTCAAACATCTCTTCAGTGATATCATCCACACTTAATTTGGTCGTCTGCATAAATGGACTTTGTATGATTGTTTTTTCTCCCGAAGATTTAATCACAAATATGAAATTAACAGGAGTTTTTTGCCCATCTTTTACTTTTAAAAATTGGGTGTTAACTCCTTC
>JAEOUK010000174.1 GCA_016839385.1 Promethearchaeota archaeon | reverse complement strand
TCGGGCTTGTCAAAACCCTTGATCTCTTTCGATGAGGTTAAATCTTGGTCAATGCAGTTTATTAGATGTAAAAGGGGTATCTTGAACGGAGGGGGCTGTTAAGTTGTAACTTATCGACTTTAGTTCAAACAAAACCTTTCTTTAAGTGTCCTGATCGATACTTGATTTGACAGAATAGCAAGCAGGGTCAATACATCACTTGACAGTTCGATTTTCAGATTTTGATATCACAAACAATTGAAACAACATTAGACTTACAGATATACTTTAGGTATCAGTAATTAGGGTCATTAGCGATATGTTGGAGATACCATAAACTAAATTTTAAATTTACGGCCTGACGAAATCAATTAAAGGATTTAGTTTTGAAATCTCATTTTTAAAAAAAGTTACCACCTCTTTGCCAAGCTCATGAACTTGGGAGGGGTCGTATCTTTTTCCAATTCTAATTGCAAAATGGGGTTTTGGGTTTCTATTTGCAGCATAATCAATTTCTTTTTCATTAAAAAATCTACCAGTAGAATGTTTTAGTACATTCGATTTCATTTGAAACAATGTAGTGTGCAAAAAATTGTGCCAGTTTTTTTCAAAAATTTTTATATATGTCATAATAGATTCGGATTGAAAGCTACCCATTTTTTGGGGAAAGCCCGGAACAAGATTCCAAAGAAAATTGTTCATGGGAAGAAACTGAACCTTGTAATACAAAAAAAAGTTAAAAGCGCTCATCTTTTTTGCAAACTTGGAGAACTTTTCCGGTTCCTGCGTGATTTTTTTGAGTATTATATTAAAAGAAGATTTTATCTCACCAGTTATCGTTAATTGTATCCCTGCTTCACCATAAATAAAATTTATATTGGGATATTTATTTATATGGATATTCGGGCTTTCATCATAAAAATAAAAGGCGCTGAATGCCTCTGGAATATTAGCCCCACTTCTCATGATATAAGGCTTAAAATTTTTTGTTGTGATAATTTGCTTAATTTCATCATCGAGATGCTTCGTGAATTTTTCAACCTTTTTCATAAATATGCGCTTAAAATCAATATAATCTTCGGTTGGCACTTTCCCAATATCATCAAGCATCCTGAAGTCGCTTTTACGGAAGCCAGTAAATTCTGCAATTCCAATTAATTCAAGAAAATCACGAAATTGCTTAATCAATAATTTATCTAATGGATTTGAAACTGTTATAGATTTGAATTTTCTACTAATTGATTCCCATGATATGGTCTTTCTTTTGGTTTTTGTACCGAAATAATTTTCTACGTGCTTTTCAATCTGCTCCTCTACCAAGGGGCTTTGAGTCTTTACTTCAATCAAGACAGCAGTATTATCATTAAAAATACAGGCATCTGGAATGGATTTTTTAACGCTATACTCAGGGTATGATTTTTTTTGCGAATAATCAGATACAATGCAGAGCATGATTCGGTTTTTATGCGATCTAAATTTAAACTTATCTATTACTTGAAAATCGAATTTGAATGTACTTGGGGGTTCTTTAATTCCGATCAATTGAAGAAATGCCGACATTACTTTTTTGCTTTTAGAATGCTCTAAAACGTTTATAAGGGCTTTGGTTACATCATTTTCAAGATGAGCTACACGAATCCGACCCTTTTCTGTCTTAAGAACATCCTCTTCAAATACCTTGACCCCCTGATGCCAAAAAATGTTTGAATATTTTGGATCCATTTTTGCTAATCCTACTTTGAAAATTATTGAATTACCGATACATTGAGCTTATCTACAAAAAACGATTTTTTCAAAACCTCTGATCTCTTGTCAACAGCACAGATTTAGGTTTTACATTAATAATTTCAGATATGATTCGCGTATACCACAAGCATAGGAAATTGGAAAGCATAGGCGGTTATTCTACTTAAAATATTCACGAAATATTTTGTGGTCGAATCTCAATACTCAAAATGGCGGGCGGGGCGGTCTGTGATTTGACGAAAGAGGGGTAGGTCGTATGTTAAATTACTTTATAGTACTATAATCGTATCTATACCTATCATGGAAAACATAACGACTAATACAATAATTGGTGTAAGAAGTTTTAAAAAATTTATTACCACATATTGTACATCTTAACTTATTAATATCCTTATCAAGGAGTTTTCTTTTTGTAAAAATTGGTTTAGAGTTTTTATCAAAAGATACTAATTCTTCTAAAATCGTTTCTTTGTATATTTGTGAATGCCTACATTTTTTACATTCTAATTTTATTTCTTTATATTTCATGTTGTTACCTCCATATTATTTTTTACTATTTTCAATTTGTTGTGACCTAAATTCTAATAAGTTTACCAATTTCCTATGACAAATTATACAGATTTCAGAATTCTCATCAATTTCATCGATTTCATTGTCACAGAAGTAACATCCTCCGTAGTACTCTTTATAAACCTTGTGGATTTCGTCAAAAAATTTTAGTGGATAATCTTCTGATGTATCTATTAATCCAAGTCCAATCCGAACTTTACCAACAATAACATTCAATATAAATTGGATAATATCGTCTGCATCTTCGCTCGGCATATTAGATAAAACCTGAAGTGGACGTGGCAGATTTCGTTTTACTAGTTTTTCTTTGATGTCAATTATCATTTTTCTCACCTCCTTTTTTTGTATTATTATAACTTCACTATCTTACATAATGACCAAGACCATTCTTGAGATAAATAGATAAAATAACAATAATCAGACATATCTCCGCATTTACATTGAGAATCAAATATTTTTCTTACTACTCTATCCATTTTATCTCTCATCCAATTGATAGATTTTATTACTTTAAATTTAGAAATATAAATGTTTTTAGAGAGTTCACTACTTATCAGGATATCATTCTTATTTTTTTTCATTTTAGCCCTGATGTCCCTTTTTAATCCCGTTTTCTCTAATTTGTTATTGATTGCCTGATAATCTGAAG
>JAEOUK010000173.1 GCA_016839385.1 Promethearchaeota archaeon | reverse complement strand
CAATGTATTGAGCCCAATGTAATTTCATTAATGAATTTCCTTTATTATCTATGCCATAAACCCTCGAAGCACGAATCATCTCTCCTTTACGAATTGTTTTTATTCTTATTCCTTTGAAATCACTACGAGTGGTTCCATATTCATCAGTTGTCATTAACAATTCGTGAACGTTCCAGCCTGCTTTCACCGCTTGAGCGGTAAATTCTCCCGCCATTATATCTCCATCATCGGGATGTGGACAAATTAAAAGAACTGTAGGTTTTTTCATATGATCTCTCAATTATCTATTCAGAACTAATTATTGAAATATGTTTCTTCTATCGTTCTGTAGTGAAAATTTTATCAATATTGGAGATGATTTAAACACAATAAGTAAACAGTGATTACATGACTTCTGAAATAATTTTAGTTGGTAACGAACTCCTTATTGGTAAACAACGGGATATCAATGGTTTTTGGATGATTAACCGTTTATTGGAATATGGACATGAGGTACAGAAATTAGTTATTATACCAGATGATATTACGGTTATAGCTAAAACAATATTAGAATCCCTCTCAAGAGAACCGATGTTCATTTTTATTTCTGGTGGATTAGGTCCCACACATGATGACGTCACCCTTGAGGGTATAGCTCGAGCTATGGCGATTCCACTTGTTTTAAATGAGGAAGCCTTAGAATATATTAAAGAGCGATACTCAAAGTTAGGAAGAGTGGGAATTACATCAACTGAAATGTATGAATCGCGTAAAAAAATGGCATATATTCCTGAAAATGGAAAACCATTGAAGAATTTAAATGGAACTGCCCCAAGCGTTCTGATAGAGACAAAAACACTAAATAAAAATAAAACAAAAATTTTTGCTATGCCTGGAGTGCCTAGTGAATTGCAATCAGCATTCAATCATTATGTTGTTCCCTTATTACAGAATTCCGATAGTCATTACCTTCAAGCTGGTTTTATTTTCGAAAAAGTCGGGGAATCTCAAGTTGCATCGGAAATTGATGAAATTCAAGAAAAATACCCAGAAATATGGATAAAAACTCATCCGCGGATTGTCACAGGAGTACCAGTATGTGTTGAACTCCACTTGACCTCTTTCATCAATTCACCGAGTGAAGAAGAAATTCAGAATAGAAACAGAGTAATATTAGAAATTCGAGAAAAAATAAAAAAAATTGTTGAAAATAATGGTGGGTTAGTGCGTAACGAATATGACTAAACTCGACTACGTACTCAATCCCCATACATCGATACTACCGGTTGAAACTCCAAGAGTGAAATCATAATTACTTGATCGAGGATAAATCGAAGTCTGAAAATCATTTCCATCTTCTACAAAACCACCATTATTATAGTAATCAATATCACCAGTTACCACTGAAGATGCAAAATGTGCACCAAAACTGGACGGAATTGTTAGATCGACATCTATATCCCCAGTAGTTGCATGGAAATTCGCAGTGATATTTGTTGTCATTGAATTACTTTGTGTTAAGATCAAATCAATTGATCCAGTAGAAGCATCAGCAATCCAAGTGGACACATTTGAATTATATCTCGGATCTATTAATTGTAAATTGATATCTCCAGTTGTAGAGAATAATCCTACATACTCCCCAATTTCGGGATTGTCTAGAACAATTTCCATACTTCCTGTAGATATCTGTGCATAGAAGTCTCCTTTAAATTCAAAAGCTCCACCATATATATCGATATCTCCTGTAGTGGCAATTATGTTAAAATCTTGATAGAATTCAACCTCGTTTCCGCTGATGCTTACAGACCCAGTGGTAATATCTAAATCAAAATCCTTCTGAAACACTGTTCCATTGAGGAGTGTTAAGTCTATATCTCCAGTAGTTGCACTCAGTGTAAAATTATCAAACTGTGTATCTTCTGGTATGACAAAATCAAGGGAACCAGTGGTAACCGCACCATCAATTGCCCAAACTATATCAGATCGTAGAGTGATGGTAACCAAGGAACGATCATTGAACACCCAATTAGTAAGCCATTGGAAATCAGAGATAAAGGTGGCGACTGCGGATTCGTTATCCCATGTAACTTTGAATACATCATCAAATGTTTTTTCATCTAAAAATGCACCCGAGACTAAATAATGATAGTCAATTTCAATTAAATGGTCAGTTTCAGTCTCATTATATTGTAATAATACGTCAGAAACTTCAATTTCGAAATTAATTGATTCCACACTTGCAGGAGTTGAATTATCATAATAATAGTAATTGTATCCTTCAAGTGAACCCCAATTTACTGCCATAATAATGCCAAAAATCCCCCCACCTGCCAACAACAAGATCCCAATAAACAATCCCACAGTTAGTCCACGTCTTCTACGACTTGAGTGGTATGGACGTGATGGTTGTGTGGTATAAGTTCTATGAGTAGTCACAGAAGGAGTTTTTTTGGTTATTTTAGGTTTTTCATAAGGAATTGGTGCACTTCCAACGATATGTGAACCACATTGCGAGCAATATTGTTCATTTCGATCCAATTCCTTTCCACATACTGGACAAAACATGATTAATTTTTCACTTATTTTTTTGATGATTTGAAATGTCTTTGATGATATAATATAAATTCGAAGACCAATTTTTCGCAATTGATCGAGTGCCAGTAATTATAAGAATTTGATGGCTATTTCACTCTTTTATTCCAATCAACAACTTTTTTATCAATAATTCTGTTAGTAACTTAATTTCTTAACTATGTAGAAGGGAAATTAGAATAAGGAGTTTTACACACATGGCAAAAAAAACTCAAGTTTTTGAAGCTCAACCAGACGAACCCTACTTCCTTGATTCCGGAGCTGATGTTATCTCTAAAATTGAATCCGATTGGGAGAATGGATTAAGCGCTGTAGAAGCCCAAAAACGATTGGAGAAATATGGTCCGAATGAACTTGCGGCTGGTAAAAAAACACCTGCTTGGAAAAGATTTCTGCTTCAATTCAATGATTTCCTCATTTACATCCTAATTGCAGGCTCAGTTATCAGTATTGTATTAGAAATATTAGATGTAGTTCGAGGTGTAAAAGAAAGAGTGGATCCGACAGATGCCATTGTTATATTTGCAATTATTATTGCAAATGCAATCATTGGTTTCATTCAAGAGGGAAAAGCAGATAAAGCAATAGAAGCCTTGAGAGCAGCTGCAGCGCCACAGGCACAAGTAATTCGGGATGGTGAGGAAAAGCAAGTATTCGCACGTGAACTAGTACCTGGTGACATTATTATAATTCATGAGGGAACCCAAGTTCCAGCTGATGGAAGGTTGTTTGAAGCTGTAAATCTCAAAATAGATGAAGCTTCTTTAACTGGAGAATCTGTTCCCGTTAATAAAAAAGATGGAGCCTTGGATGATGTTGATACTCCATTAGCCGAACGTAAAAATATGATGTATCTAGGCACTATTGCGACTTATGGACGTGGAAAAGCTATAGTGACCAGAACAGGTATGAATACAGAATTTGGTAAAATCGCACAATTGATCCAAGATGTTGAAGAAAAACAAACTCCTCTCCAAGATAAATTAGAAGAATTTGGAAAATGGCTTGGATATTTAATCTTAGGTATTTGTGCTATTGTGATGGTAACTGAAATTTGGAGATTAAATGCATGGGCTGATTTTGATGCATGGGCAGAACAGTTAATTGTGGCTGTGTCATTAGCGATTGCAGCAATACCAGAAGGATTACCTGCTGTAGTGACTACTTGCTTAGCTATTGGAGTCACTAGAATGACCAAGAAAAATGCTATTATCAAAAAGTTACCCTCTGTCGAAACGTTAGGTTGTACTGATATAATTTGTTCTGATAAAACCGGGACGTTAACAAAAAATGAGATGACTGTTAAAAAAATCTATGTCGATCATAATTTGTATGAAGTTAGCGGAACAGGGTATATTCCTGAGGGAGAATTTACAAATCATCAAGGTAATCAAGTTCAACCACAATCAATCTCCGATTTAGATCTGATTTTGAAAATTGGATTATTGTGCAATAACTCTCGTTTAGCCACAGATGATAAAAAGGGATGGATAATTTTCGGAGACCCCACTGAAGGATGTCTTGTTGTAGCTGCAGAAAAAGCTGGGTTAAAAGCAAAGAAAACAAATTCAGAGTTTCCTCGAGTATATGAATTACCTTTTGATTCCTCTCGGAAGAAAATGGCTGTGATCTGTCATGTGAATGGAGAATATTATTCCTATATAAAAGGAGCCGCTGAAATCATTTTGGAAGACACCAGTAAAATTGTAATTGATGGAAACGAACGGGAAATAACCCAAGAAGATAAAGATAAAATCATGAGTTCGTACAATTCTATGGCTTCAGATGCTTTACGAGGTTTAGGTTTTGCATATAAAAAATTAGATGGCTTTGATAAGAATCGAGAATACACAGTTAACGATTTAGAAATGGATGTAGTATTTGTAGGGTTACAAACCATGATAGATCCTCCACGGGATGAGACTAAACCGTCCATTGAGCTTTGTAGACAATCTGGAATTACAGTAAAAATGATTACAGGTGACAATCTTATAACTGCTAAAGCAATTGCATCTGATTTAGGAATCACAACTGCTGATGGAGCTGCCTACGAGGGAAAAATGATAGGTGATTTGAGTTATGACGAAATAGAAGCGTGCAACGTATTTGCAAGAGTCTCACCAGAACATAAACAAGTCATAGTTGAAAGATTGCAAGGAAAAGGACATATTGTTGCAATGACCGGAGATGGGGTTAATGATGCTCCTGCATTGAAGATGGCAGATGTCGGTGTAGCTATGGGAATTACGGGGACAGATGTCTCTAAAGAAGCTTCGGATATGGTACTTGCAGATGATAAATTCAACACAATAGTAACTGCTGTAGAAGAAGGACGAGGTATCTATGACCACATCATTAAATTCATCATGTACTTACTCTCTTCAAATATTGATGAAGTTCTTATCATATTCTTTGCGATTATTATAAATATGGAAGTACCAATGATTGCTGTGCAAATATTATGGATTAATCTAGTAACAGATGGGTTACCAGGAGTCGCACTTAGTGTCGATCCTTATGATCCAAGTTTGATGGCACGTCCTCCGAGAGATCCAAAGGAATCCATAATAACAAAACGATTTGCATCTACGATGGTCATTCGAGGTATTGTGATTACCGTATTTATACTGTTCCTCTTTTGGATGTATGGAGGAGCAATACAAGGATGGTTAGATAAATATCCAGGCTGGTTAACAGCAAAAACATTGCCTTATGATTCCTATAATCATCCAGAATGGTTTGATGCTTGGTATACAGAGTGGTATAACCAAGCTATAGTTGAAACTCCTGACTTAGCAACATCAGTATTAAAGTTGGATTGGTATAATGTATGGAGAGCCCGTGGAGTTCTATTTAATTGCTTAGTAATAGGAGAACTTATTAATGCATACAACTCCAGAAGTGAATATGGTTCATTGTTTAAAATAGGAATATTCTCGAATATGGCACTATTCTGGTCAGTAATAATTTCTATTGCCCTAACCGTATTCATATTTTACGTACCATTTGCATCTAACATATTCCGGTTAATTCCTTTGAGCTGGGATCAGTGGCTATTATCAGTATTGTTCGCAACACCGGTTTTCTTTACTGTAGAACTGTTAAAGATCTATTATCGAAAACAGATGGGCATCGATTTCCATTTGAATGTAATAAAACACTAAAATCCCTTTTTTTTCTTTCTATTTTATTTTCAAAAATCTTGACAAAACTTTGATATAGTATATAGTTAACCTTTTTTTATACTACGTCTGCTCTTTACTATACATTGTGGATATGAGAAGCATGGTAAAATCTGATATAATTCAAACTGCAATTGAGAAGAATCGAACTGCACTTACAGAATTTGAGGCGAAGGAATTTTTAGGGCAATTAGGACTACCCGTAACAAAACAGATACTAGCCGATACAAAAGAAGGGGCTGTAAAAGCAGCAAAAGAAATTGGTTTTCCAGTTGTTATGAAGTTAATGGCAGAAGATGTTGTTCACAAATCTGATGTGGGTGCTGTGAAGTTAAACATCAAAGATGAATCTGAAGTGGGGAAGTTGTTTGATGAATTAATGAAAATCCCTACTAATACGAAAAAAGAAATTTCCATTCAAGAAATGGCACCCGAACCCATTGCAGAACTTATCGTGGGAACATTGCAAGATCCTCAATTTGGACCGGCAATTATGTTTGGAATTGGGGGTATATTAGTCGAAATTATGAAAGACGTGAGTTTTAGGATATGCCCAATTACTGAATTTGATGCTGATGAAATGATTCATGAAATTAAGGCATTTAAATTACTAGATGGATTCAGAGGAAAACCAAAAGCTGACTTGAAGGCATTAAATTCCCTCTTGAAAACTGTTTCTGAAATCTCAATGGAATATTTAGGCGCAGATCAGATGGATCTTAATCCAGTATTCATCTATAAGGATGGAATCAAAATCGTTGATGCTCGAATTATTTTAAAGACAACTGAAAAGGGAGTATGAATTCCTTTATTTTTTCTTTCTAAATTCTTATTGAATACTCCTATTTTTGCCTAATTGTTTTCCAAATTGGTCTACATTGTATATTGCATAAAGCTATTAGGATGACACAAATAATAATCATCAAATATAGAAAGTAGTATTTAGTCCATACTATGGAGAGGATTCACTTTATGCGTAAGAATCGATTAAAATTTCTGATTATTTTTTTGATAATTACTGTTAATATTGTTGGTTTTACTTCCCAGTTGGGTCAACCAACTCATCATCGCAAATTTGGGAATGAGATTTTACCCATAGCTCAAGATTACGAAACTAATTCTTCAGAAACTGTAAATGTGGTCACTGCATTTATAGAGCAAGGTTATAAAAACGACACGGATATCAACCTTGATCAAGATACAACATCTTTTAGTGTTCCTGCACCCAACGCAACTGGTTATGATAGTTCGTATATTAAAATTTCAGTAAAGGATCTCACAGCAGAAAATCATACGTTGATAGTTGAAGATAATAGTGTTCCATCTGGTTTCCATGATGTTAATAATGCCCAACCCAGTGTAACATCGTTCACTATTCCAACGGATTGTTATTTAACAAATTTAACATTTAATGTTAGAAGGACACTTGCTCAAGATGGAAATATGACAGTACGATTGTACAACTCTTCTTGGTCTGGAACTATAAATGAACCTAATAGTAATGTGAATCAATATATTCAGATTGGAAATTTAACAACAGGAAACGGATGGAAATCAATTACAAATATAAACCTATTTCTAAATAATTCAAACACAGATAACAATACTTGGTATGTGGGATTTGTAGATCACAATACCGCTGAATATAATGGAAATTGGTGGTATACAAATGATGATTCTTCAGGTGATAATAACGATGAAACTTTATCTTATGAATATCTTGGTGCATCTACGTGGGGATTAGTGGAAGACACCTTCAGCCCAGGAGTACTTATAGACTTTCACCTACAAGTTGGTCTTAGCTTAAATGATTCAACTCCAAATCCGAAATTATTGGATCTTCACATTAATGGAACAAGTGTTGACGATAATTTAATAACGCCTTCTGCAAACAACGGCACATGGATTAATATAAATCCTCTTCATGGTGCGGATAATTTTTTGGACTTTACTGTTATTGCAAATTGGTATACATACTCTTTGAATATTGACCAAACAATTGTAAACTATACAAATTCATTTGATGCAGTTACAACCTATACAGCTGAAAGTGGCGTGAATGTATTTTGGAATGCAACAACTGAAATTAATCAATTTGACCATCGTCTAATAAACAATACGGTGATATTTACTATTCCTAATAATTGGAATACACCATTATCAAGATTGGATAGAGATTCAACTGAAATTTCACCTTATTCAACAGCTTCGAATGGAACAGCAAAATTCATTACGGTTCGAGGATCAAATGCAATCGATGGAAATTGGACACTCCTGACAACGTCATCCAACTTACTGATAGAAATTGGAATCAATTCTCCTGTTATTTATGTAAATGAAACGGTTGAATTCAATGCAACATTCTCCACTCCAGTTTCAGGAATTGTGAATATCAGTGTCTATAACCCACAATCTTATAATGATGAAATGGTATTTTCAAGCGAAGATACAATTACTGATGCAAGTTTCATCGATTTGACTGATTGGGATGTGGATGTTGATTCCTTAATTTCAATTGATGAATATGGACCCTATCGTGTCCAAGTCAGATGGGATAATGACACAGATATGGGGATTATAGATTCTACGGTAGTCATTGCAGCAAATACATCTTACACTATCTTGACAACTCCTCAAGAAATCCTTTCAAATCAAGGACCGTTTAATATCAGCATCCAATATTTTGATGAATTTAAATCCCAAAACGTGACGGGAGCTACAATTGGATTTGAAAACGCAACCAGTAATTGGAATTCAGAAGTCCAAAATAATCCAATGGAAGAATATAATATCACTATTAACCCCGCAGATTATTCGTCAGGAATACATTTAATCCCCATCACTTTGAATAAAACTTATTATATGAATCACACGTTCACATATGAAATTACATTTGTTGAATCGATGCAGGTTTTCAAAAATTATGGATCTTCTAATCTTAATGTAGCAAGAGGAGAGAATGCCACTTTTGTTCTAAATTATAACACTACTGCAGGAGAAATTGGAATTCAGGATGCTATTATCAATGATGTCTCAATAAACTCATATTTAGTATGGAGTTATAATGATTTATCTAGTGGTAATTATGAAATAGTCTTAAACACTTCAGAAGTAAATGCTGATTTTAGTCCATTCAACTGTGTTTTCAATATATCATTAATTAATGCAACAAATGGGTATCAAACATTGCAGTTTGATTTTGACATAGCAGTGACAGTTGCACAAACCAGTATGAGTTTGAACAGTCAAACTGATGTGATAGCTCGGAATTCAGGAAATAATGCAACTATTTATTTCCATGTGACTGATACAACGAATGGATTAGATCTGACAGGTATTCCAGAATCCGATTTTTATGTATATAATGAAAGTACCTCATTAATTTGGGATGTAGGTACTTTTGATTGGAAGGTAACTGAGCTAACAGGGGGAGATTATGTAGCTAATATAAGCTTAAACGGGCTTAATTATGGAACTCAAACAGTCCGATTAAATGTCAGTTATGCTCCAAATTATAATTATAGTATATTAGTTACATCATTTTACATTCGAGGAAATTTCACTGAAATTACAATAAAGGAATTTAATAATAATGCCGGTAACATCCTACCCACCGTAAATAGCAGTAAACAATTTTATTTAGATGGTACTCATGTTGGATTAATCCTAAACTTGAATGATACAGAAAATGCGAATCAATATGTGACTGATGATGAAGGGAATTTTAAATATTGGGCTAGGTTCAATGGAACACAACCACTTGTAACGAGTTTCATATATGATAGGAATAATGATGTTAACATCGGCTCAATAGCTTTACCTACGGGATTAACGGCTGGGCAAGGAAATATTACTCTAATTATCGGTCAGAAAAACTACGAAAATGCAACTATTAAATTCAATATAACATTTTTAGAACCTTTATCAATAAGTATATCTCAAATAGTTTTACCGAGTGTTCTGATTCAAAATAATCAGACAGTAATTCGATTCAGAGTAACTTATATGAATGGTACTCTCCAACCGTTAGCAAATGCATATATCACAATCAGTTCAAATAATACAGATTTTATATCATTTTCAAATTACACTGATGGAAATGGATACGTCGAATTCACAGTTAGCGCTCCGGAAGGTAGATATGATGCAATAACCTTTTACATCAGCTATAATGGAGTTGCTTATGGAATCAGCGGAGGTACAGCATCTTTCATTGTACCTGTAGAACGAGCTCGAACTTGGTCTGAGTGGATATTATATGGAGTATTACTAGTAGTAGGTTTATCATTAGCAGTAGTTGCAGTTCAACAAGGAATTGTAAAGCCGCGTAAGAAGAAATATCGTGAACTTTTGTACAATACGGTTGCAGTTTTTGAAGATGCAATCAATTTACAGCATGTCCTAATAATGCATAAGAACACGGGTACTTGTGTATTCTTTAAGACTTTTGGAATATTAGACATAGATCCAGACTTAATTAGCGGTTTCCTTTCTGCTGCACAAAGTTTTGTTCGAGAAAGCATGTCTGCAGATGGAATTAGTGAAATTAAATCTGGTGATAACCATTTATTAATTTCAGATGGAGAATTAGTCCGAGTCACTTTAGTATTGGCGAAAGGAGCATCCCAATTCCTTCGGGCAAACACAGCTAGATTAGTAATGTTATTTGAAAATCAGTATTATCAAGAACTGATAGATTGGAAAGGCTCTCTTAATGTTTTCCAAGATGCAGGACCATTAATTGATGACACCCTACATACATCGGTCATTTTACCACATCAAATCACAACATCGATCAAAATTTTAAAAAGTGTGAAATCGCCACTAGCTCAGAAATTGTTGAAAATTGCACGTGAATTAACTACAGCGCAACGATCTTTCTTCTTTATCGCACAATTAGTAGCTGAATCGAAAGAAAAATTAAATAAGAAACCTCCAGAGATTCTATTAGCACTGAATGAGTTATTAGATGCTGAGGCAATCTCTCCAGTAGATCTTTCTGGATATGATGAACAACCAATTTCTGAACAAGAAATGAATTTACTTGCACAAAGGGTAATGCAACTTCCGGATTTGACAAATCCTGAGAGAGAAGCGTTGGTTAAAGATCTGGTTCGAATGAATGCTGCAGAACGAGAAGCAGCATTGACTAGTATACAACAAGGTCAAAAAATCACTTCAGATGTGTCCCATCGAATGATTACAACCAAAATGTTTACTAGTAAAAAGGATGCAAAGGCTGAAATCAATCGGTTAGTTAAAGAAGCGCAAAAGATGGTAAAACAAAGAAGATTCGGAGACGCAGTTTTATGTTTTGAAACCGCTTCTGTGACAGCGGGTAATTGGAAAATGCCAGAAGATTCCAAGAAACTCAGAGATAAGGCATTAAATGCACAAATTGCCGCCTTTAATGACAAAATCCGTAAAGGACAGAAAGAGGTACCAAGATTAATACGTCAAGGAGAAGATGAGAGAGCTCTTAATTATTGTGAGGAAGCATATGAAGCAGCATCGTCATTGTTCAAACTTGGATTCACAGAATACGAGAAAACTGTGAAAAAATTTGGTTCTATGCTTCAAGAGGTTCGAAAGAATTTGAAAAACTACGACACCACTGCTGAAGGTGTTTTCAAAGATGATAAAAAGCATTTTGAAAAAATGGAGAGAGATCTCCTGAAAAAAGCACAAAAGCTTGAGAAAGAGAAGAATTATCATGAAGCCGTTTCAGCATATTCTGAATTGACTGTAATCGCAAACAAAATATTCAAATTTGGGGTTCTTGGTGCTAAAGATAAAATTAAGAAATACAAATCAATGACTGCAAGACTGAAGAAAAAGGCGATGAAAGCAGTAGAAGAAGGAAAGTCAATTCTAAATGAAGAAGAACTTTTGGATCAGAAGTCTCAACTCCTTAACCTCGCATTAGAAGCAGAACAAGCACAAGATTACCTTCGCTCTATATATGCTTATGAAGAAGTAATTAAAATTCATCATAAATTAGGTGATTCTGAAGGAGCAACAAAATTAGAAGACAAAATCCATAGTATTGTATCAAACATCCCTAATGTGGAGCGAGTTCTATCCGATATGCTTTATAGAGCTAACACGCATTTCGAACAAGGATCGTATGATCTTGCATTTAATGAATATCAATACTCATTAGGCATTGCTAAAGCTCTGAATATGCAAGATCGTGTAATCGAAATCTCAGCAAAATTGGATGAAATATCAAGAAGAATATAATTTACAAAAAATCTCTTTCTTCTATTTTTTGTTACATCTCAAAAATTATTAAAGAGCTAATACCTTTCTCCACATTTATGAGAATATCAACTAAGCGAAATATCAGGAAATCTAGCCAAAAAACCGCTATTTTGATTTTAATATTTTTAGTTATGTTATTTTCTCAAGCTAATCCAGAATTGCACAATTATGCTTATTATGATAATGTATATAATTATGATTTTCAAAATCCCAATATTCAGTCACCAATATCAGATTCAAATTTGAATACTGGGGCAGTAAATGTAACAATAAAACAAAGTTACTCTAATTTAACAGATGTTAGTATTGATCAAGATTCAAACTCATTAATGGCTCCTGCCCCAACTTCAACTGGATATCAATCGTCACATATCAATATTAGTGTAAAAGATATTACTGTAAATAATAAAACAGAATCTATTGAAGACACAACAGGGCTATCATTCTTTTACGATGTAAACAATGCTCAGCCCAGTGTTACATCTTTTAGCGTACCAACAAGCTGTTATTTAGTAAATGCAAGTTTTTACGTCCGCAGAACTCTAAGTCAAGATGGAATCATGAAAATCCGTCTTTATAATTCTTCATGGAGTGAGTCTTTATCCAGAAGTGTTCCTCACTCCACTGTATCACAATATACTAATTTAGGTGAAATATCAGTAGGTAATAACTGGCAATCTAATGTAAGTATGATGCATTATCTTGATACATCAACTACAGATAATAATACATGGTTTATCGGTCTTGTTGATCAAAATACAGCAGATTACAATGGTAATTGGTGGTATGTAAATGACGACTCCAGTGGTGATAATAATGATGAAACTTGGTCTTACGAGTATGCGGGAGGGGGAGCTTGGAATTTAATTGAAGATGTATATACACCAGGGGTATATGTAGATTTAATCGCTAGTGTAGGAT
>JAEOUK010000172.1 GCA_016839385.1 Promethearchaeota archaeon | reverse complement strand
CCGAAGCTTTAGAAAACAGGGGCGTCCAACTGACATCTGAAAATGGTATTACAAGAACGTCTCCAATTTCAATTTTTTTGAAGTCACTTGGTCCGTTTACTATTCTAGCAGGACCAATATAGTGACCGCGAGAAGTAGCTACTCCTTTAAAGTCGCGGAGAATTTTTCCTTTAAATAATGCACTTTCAGGTAATTCGTTATAGATCACTTCTGGCAATATTATATCTTTGAATCGTTCAACCTCTGATTTCCGCTCAATAATTTTTCTATTTAGAGTAGCTTTTAATGAATTATCTTTTACTAGTTGTTTAAGTTCGTCATAAGAAAGATAAAAAATGTCATCCTTCTGATCCAAAATTCCTTTCTGGTTTAAAAGATTTCCTAGATTCATGAAACATCTCCTGAAAAGGCTGTAACCATATGTATAAAGAAAATTTACTGATTCACGATATTCGGTATATTTTGCTGCTAGATTATATAGAAAACGAATCAGCCTATTATTGCGAATGACTGCTTCAAAGTCTGAATTGAATATATTTTCTCTATGTTTAATGGCTTTTTGATTCTGTTCTATAATCATTGTTAATATATTGTCAGGATTTTCTTTCCATGTTGGGTTAGAGAAATCATTTCCACTATCACTAAGATGCCCAAAATTATCAATAAACTTTTGGAGATTATCTTTGAATGAACCAAGTTCTTCTGAGTTCATAACTTCTGTCCAAGATAATTCTCTTATTTGCGATTGTTTTTCAGCAGGAAGTAATTGAAACTCATTATTCAAAAAGTCTATTTGCTGTTTTGGATCAATATGTTCCAATCGTTTTTTAGTTTCTTTAAACTCGACCTTTTCAAAATCCAATCCTTTTTTTTCTAAACTTGAACGAAGAATTGCGTTATACAAACTATTCAGCACCTGTGAAACGATTACATAATACGAGGAATCAGTATTCAACTCAAAAAGCCTGTCAATAATTTCAATAGTTTCAAACTCATTAAGGGATTCCAGTGTTATTGAAGCAATTTTCTGAAAATCATTCTTTCTACTTTTAAGAAAAAGTTCAATTTTCTTAGAGAAAAACAACTTACGAATTGCAAACAATATAATCCTTGGAAAATATCTGATTGTTTTTAGACCTGGTCTGAATGATGGCTTTCCTTCCTTCGGAGCTGCGATACCTGCTAGAATCTCAAGAGCCTCACGAGGCATCCCCAATATTTGGAAAATATTCCCTACAACTGTCATATTGAAGTAAGCTCGAAAATAGAAGGATTTCGCAAGACTATTTACATTAATATTTCTTGCAGAACTTCCTATTAGTTCAATGAAAAGCCTTTTCCATGAAGAGTTCACAACAGGAATATTTACAGACCAGACAAGTGGTAAAATAATGCCTGGAAGAAATTCTCTGGAAAGCCGATTTGAATAAAGGCATGTATTGTTTATAGTAGTTATTTCCCTCATTTGTAACCAAAGAATTTCTTTTCCATTATATGCCCACTCAAGATCTATTGAAGAATCCAACTTCTTTCCAATTTCTAAAGCTTTAGAAATAATCTCAAGGATTATCTTAGATCGTTTGGTTCTATTCTCCGGAAATTCTATCAATTTTCCCCATTTATATACCCATCTTTCAGGTGTCACACCATTCTGAACCAAAGAATCACAATACCCATCAACTGTCTCAACAATTACTTCGTCAAGCCCTGTTAACGGATTCTTAGTAAACACAACACCAGAAAACTCTGGTTCAACCATTTCTTGAATAATTACAGCCATCTTTAATTTTACATCTGAATGCCCAAGATTGGATTTGTATGTTGTCGGTTTATCACCATGTGCCGAAATCCAAGTACGCTCAATTGCATTTTCTATATCTTTAAGATTTTCACAATTCAATTGTGTTTCGAATTGACCAGCAAAAGAGAATAAGGAAGAATCCTCAATATTTGCTGAAGAACGAATGGAATATCTTTTATTTTCATCCAAGATTCTTTCTAAACATTTCATAATGCTATTGATACCATATTCTCTATTGACCTTATAATTCTCGAATGCCTCGAAAGGTATTACATAGGTCTTGGGAATTTTCAATCCCATTTTTTGCAAGATTGAAAGGTTTCTAGCTTTTGATCCCGAGTTAATATTATTCTTAATTTTTGATAGAGGTATGATACAAATATCCTTTGACATCTAATCCTCCTCTATTCATTCCTTAACGCTTCAACTGGGTCCATTTTGGCTGCTCTCCATGCAGGATATAAACCAAAGATTACGCTAATTACAATTCCAAAAATGAAAGAATAAATGAAAAGTGAAATATCAAAAACCGGTCTAATTGAGATCTCACCTAAAACGGTATTATATGTTCCAGTTGTGAAATTTTCAAGTAAACCCAACTGGTCAATCGATAAAGCTAACGCTGAACCCAACAGTATTCCAAATACTGAACCGAGCAAACCTATGATTAATGCTTCATTAAGAAAGATACCTAGAACTGTTCGTTTCTGCATTCCCAGAGCTTTTAAGATTCCAATCTCTCTAACTCGTTCCATCAAAGAAGTAAGCATAGTATTCATAATACCGACCCCAGCAACAACTAAAGATATTGCACTAATACCAGATACAAATAGCTCAATAGTTCCTATAACTGAAGATATTGCATCGAGTACAGATTTAGGAGTGATCACCTGAATTTGATTTCCAAAAGCAACTTCGATTTCATCAGATGTTTGTGCAATAATTTCATCATCACTGGCAGTTAATTGAACAATAATAGTTTTAACCTCATCAGTTTCAAAGAAGTCCTCTGCAGTTTCCAATGGGATATATACACCAACATCAATTGGACCTCCGATGTTTGTGCCTCCTATCTCTTTCATTATTCCTGAAATTCTACCCGCATATGTTCGGTTTTCAATATCTATACCTGAACGTGTTGTGTAGGTGATATTTATCTGGTCACCAATAGATGTTAAGGTGCTTCCATTTTTCCATGGATCATTTACTCGAGCTCCGATAATTACAGAAGTGTTATCAGGAGATTTGGGGATTGCTCCAAATTCAGTATTAAATGTGTTTTCGAAGATATTCGAATATTTCTCATAATCAATTCCAACAACATTAAGAACATATTCTTGTTCTGCAATTCGAATAGCACAATTTCGTTGTAAAATCGCTGTAGATTGATTTATGTTATCTATATTATCGATGATTTCTGTGTCATCGATATAAAGTTTTAAGTCCGATTCTGTATCTGCAAAGCTTATACTTTCAGTAGTTACTATTAAAATATTAGAGCTAAAACCTTGTTCAAACTGAGTATTCACTAAATCTTGAAAACCAGAACTCAATGAAACAATAGATATTATGGCAGCAATTCCAATTGTTACACCAAGAATGGAGAGAAATTTTCGGCTTTTGCGACGCTTTATTGCACTGATTCCATAGGAAAAAATATCGCGAATTAGCATCTATTTTCTTACCTCCTTGGTTATTTTCCCGTCTAAGAGATAGAGTACGCGAGATGCATAATTGGCCATATTTTGGTCATGTGTAACCATTATTATTGTTACATCTTGATTCTTGTTTAAATCCTGAATAAGTGTCATTAGTTCCTTAGCAGTTTTTGAGTCTATGTTTCCCGTAGGTTCGTCTAGTAATAAAAAATCTGGATTATTTGCTAATGCTCTCGCTATTGCTACTCGTTGTCTTTCTCCTCCCGATAATTCCGAAGGTTTGTGATCCATTCTATCTCTTAAACCCACAATGTTAAGAAGCTCTTCTGCTTTTTCTCTGCGTTTTGATCTTCGAATATTTGCGATTGAAAGTGGTAATTCAACATTTTCTCGCGCATTAAGTCTGCTTATTAAATTAAAGAATTGAAAAACAACCCCAATTTTTCTGCGCAAAACTGCAAGTTCTGAATCATCCATATTTGTTAAATCATGCATTCCAATTCTTACTGAACCATCACTTGGAATGTCCAGAGCTCCAAGCATGTTAAGTAGTGTGGATTTTCCGCTTCCAGATGGTCCCAAGATAACTACAAACTCACCTTTCTCAATCTTTAGGTTTAGCCCACAAAGAGCATGAACTGAAACATTGCCCAGCATATAGCTTTTTTTTAAATTTTCAGTCTCAATAACAGCTACCATTCAGGTTCATCCTTACTATTGCTTCCAGATTCCTAAAAACTATTATTACCATTTCTAATATGTTGCGCGCGCAAAATTAATTATAGAATTGATGAGATATTACTATCTATGGTTAATGAAGTAAACTATCAAGTAGTTAACATTTTGGATAAAGTGGAAATTCGACATTATGGAAAATTGGTTATTGCCGAAGTCGATGGTTCCGGTGATGGAGGCTTCAATCTTCTTTTCGATTATATTTCAGGTAATAACAGCACAAAAACAAATTTGGAAATGACTGCACCAGTAATTTCAAAAAAAATTGAGATGACTGCCCCTGTTTTATCCGAAAAAGAGTCAATATCATTTGTTATGCCAGAAGAATACACATTAGAAACTACCCCACAACCAAATGAAGAACGAATTAAAATCAAGCAAATCCCAGAAAGATATGTTGCAGCATTAAAATTTAGTGGCCGTTGGGCATCCTCAAATTTTACATCCAAATCCAAAGAACTGATAAAGGAATTGGAAAAATCAAAAATTAAAACAAAAGGAAATATTTTCACAATGCGTTACAGTGGACCATTTACACCTTGGTTCCTACGCAGAAATGAAGTGGCAACCGAAATAGAATACACCTAGAAAAATCTAAATTTTAGTAAAATCTCTTACCAAAATCATATAAACAAATTCCAAGCAAATGATATTTTATGAATTATAAAGAAAGACAAGAAATTATAGCAAAATCGCCGATTACCTTCAAATACCTTAAACGCTTCAATATTGCTGCTTTTGTATTACACCTAATTCAAGGGACACTAATGCTTGTTCTGGGAACCCAGCTGGAATGGGAAAGAAGTCTCTACACCTTCTACACAAAATTTACCATAATTGAAGGTCCACCATTTCAAATAGATGTGACTCCAGATCCACAGGTTCTGTTTACACTAGGATATTTAGGAATTATTGTAGCCTCATTTCCACTAATGTCTTCACTAGCTCACTTCATTATAGCATTCGTTAAGAATGAAAAGTACAACGAAAATCTCAAAAAAGGCATGAATCCATACCGATGGTACGAATACACATTCTCTAGTTCCATAATGATTGTTCTGATTGCCTTGTTCTTGGGAGTCTGGGATTTCTGGTCGCTGGTCATGATTTTCGTGTTGAATGCGATGATGATATTGTTCGGTTACCTAATGGAGCTGATTAATCAAAAAACCGAAAAGACAAATTGGTCAGCCTTTATCTATGGAACAATTTCTGGATTTACACCATGGGTTGTACTCTATGCATACTTCATTGGTTCGCTTTTATCAATAAACGCAGATATTCCAACTTTTGTTTACATGATTCTATTCAT
>JAEOUK010000171.1 GCA_016839385.1 Promethearchaeota archaeon | reverse complement strand
GTTCAGAGTTATTTCTAAAAGCTCTAATGAGATTACTCGTATACCGTGAAGTACCCCCCAAGCTCAAAGTCTTTCCAATTATTAAAACTCTCAACAAATCTCTCTCCAATATTATGAGAATTCTGAAAAAGCAGTTATTACTTTACGTTTTAGAATTTGAAGTCTACCATCAACAAAGAAATTATG
This sequence comes from Promethearchaeota archaeon, assembly GCA_016839385.1. The sequence goes on along the minus strand of JAEOUK010000171.1, from coordinate 1,953 downwards.
TCTATTAAAAACAAGATTAATCAATAGATTCCGATCTCCAAGTCATCAAATAAGCTAAAACATGCAAAAACGAGTTCTTCAACTGGCAATAAATAAATTACTGTGAAATAATCAGTAACTCCAGTATTGAAATATCAACAATGAGAAACGAAACTAAACATTTTTGTTAAGATAATATAATTCTTTAAGATTACGTTGGAATTTAGAGAAAACTAACTGTTGTCCTGATAAGTAATCTAAATCAAATTTAGATTCCATATTATCCGTAAATAAAAGATAATTTATTGTATACCATTTATAGAGTAAGGCTGTCATAAAATGAGAGTTTTAGCTGCAGAGCAACCCCATTTCGCTCCAAAAACTTATTGGTGGAACAGAATTTTTCAAAGTGATGTTTTTGTGATTATGGATAACGATTATTTCAATCGTAGACATTGGCAAAATAAAACCGAGATATTGCTCGCAGGAAAAAGGCATCGATTAACAGTCCCTATTAAACATGGTGACTCCCGTAAAATGAATGAAGTGTATCCTATAGAGAATTGGAGAAAAAATGTTATAAAAACAATTCACTATGCCTACGCAAATTCGAAATATTATGAGGAAAATAAACCCCAATTCGATGAGATAGTAAACGCATCATACAATAATTTGCTAGATCTTAATATGGCCTTCATCCAATGGGGAATTAGCATGATCAAGTTAGAAAGTGGGAATAGGATAGTTTGTGATTCAACAATCAACGTAAAAGGTAAAAAAACCGAATATTATACTGAATTATGCGACAAATTTGATTGTCAAGCAATCTTAGTTGGAAAGCCTTCAGTTGAATCATATCTAGATATGCAGTATCTAAAAAAAGCAAAAATCCAAGTTAGAATTCAAAATTGGCCTTCTCCCCCATATCAACAATATGGAATTAAACACTTCGAACCCAACCTAAGTATGCTGGATACACTATTCAATACGGGTAAATTGATGCCTGCAATTAAGGGCACCAAGAAAGATTACATATTACCAAACTGAAACAACCCTTTTATTAGTTTTTCAATAATCTCCAAAGAGAAGGTAGTAGAATGAATGTTTTAGCTATAGGCGCTAATCCCGATGATGTTGAAATAGGAACAGCAGGAACTTTAGCTAGACACGTGAAAGAGGGCGATAATGTTTACATTTTGCATATGATAAACACTGGATATGACGATCCAATTTCTAAACAAATTCGACGAACTGACGAACAAGCAAGAGAGAGCGCAAGAAATGCTGCCAAAATAATTGGTGCAGAAATGATAATGCTTGACTTCAAGGATAGAAAAATACCGTTCAATGAAAAGTCAGTAATCAGTGTTGAAAAAATCATTAGAAAAAACGCTATTGATGTTGTCTATACTCACTGGGATGGAGACAGTCACCAGGATCATATAAACACCCATAAAACCGTAATGGCTGCTGCAAGATATGTAGATAACATATACTTGTTTGAACAAGTGCCGTTACCTCGAGCCAACGTGGTATCTTATGAGCCAAAATATTATGTAAACATAACAAATTTCTTGCAAACAAAAATTGATTCCTTGAAAAACTATGAAACCGAAATAAGAAAATACAATCACCTCCTTGAAAGTGTTGAGGCGTTAGCAAGATACAGAGGAGCACAATGTGGAATAAAATACGCCGAAGCATTTGAAGTTGTGAAGCAAGTTCGATGATCAAAATTTCTAAAGGGGAGCTCTATAAGCAATAAATCCCTAATTTGAATAATTCCTTTCTAAACTAAATGGACTTTTTTCCTGATTTTTCTCATTAACCTCTTCAAACCAGAAAAGGTTAGACGAGAAACTTGATTAATGAAATTCCAGAAAAAAACGTATTTGAAATTCTGGAATATTCGATTTTTTTCATCAAGATTGTAGTAATATTTTTTATCGTGACTTCTAAGAATTGTTTCTCTTC
>JAEOUK010000170.1 GCA_016839385.1 Promethearchaeota archaeon | reverse complement strand
GGCAAGGATTATGCGGAATAAAAAAATTAAGTATATTCTGTTCGTGTCTTTTGCTCTTCTTCTTAGCCTAAATCTCTTTATACAAAGTGAGATGGCACGAGCACACAGCCCAAAGTTTATTGATATGAAATATTATCTCGATGATCAGATTCTGAGCCTATATTATGTGCATGGCGTTTCAAACACGAGTTATCACTACATTGACAACGTTGAAATCGAGTTCTTTAATTTAACTTCAGCGTTTTTCACGTATATTGATGAGTTAATTGCCAATGATACAATAGATGGCTATGATAAAATTGTAGAAGCACATGTTAAGGAAGAATTCTTGGTAGAGGAAGTTACTTTTAACGTGACATATACTGAACAGCATGATGATAGTCTTGATACTCAAGACACGTTAATTGTTCATGATAATATCACAGTATCAGATTATGTACCAACTCTTAATGTAACATATTGGGACTTTATTCGAGTGACTGCATATTGTAATTTAGGAGGGAAATTCACTCAGACAGCACTTGCAGGACAAATATGGTATGATATTGAACATAGCATGATTGAAGCTGTTGTACCTACACTAATTTGCGCTATAGTCATACTTACACCACTAGTAGTTTGGGCCATAATTGGAAAACTTAAGCAAAAACGTCAAATCACCCGGGAGGTTACAAATTAAAATGACTAGTGTAGAACGTGACGATATAAAACCCATAGAGCAAGCAATGATTACTCAAGATTTTAAAGAAAAGCCTAAACATCGTTATAGTAGAATTCATATTTCCATAATTGTATTTATGGGAATTCAGGTTTTATTCCTTCTCACATTTAGTGAACCTCTTTCTATGTTCTGGGGAGGACATCCCTTATTCCAAATTTATAATGATGATGTTATTGCTAGATCTGCTCGCTTAATTATGATTTATCACTCCTTGGCTAATCCATTTGTTGTGGCTAATACATTCTGGATTATGGAATACTATGATGTCAGAGAGAAATTGGTGCCTTGGCTGAAATGGACATTAGTTCCAGGAGCGTATATTTCAGGGTTCTGTGGTCTTGTATTCGCTTATACGAGATGGAGATTTTTCCACGAATTATTCTATATTGGTTTATTTTTGATTTTTGTTGGAGGGATTTTATTTATAGTTGCGTCTTTTCCCATTCCTGGAAAATTTCCTGATCCAAAGAAAGCAACCAAAGGCTCTATGTTATTTGGATTAAACTTGGAAAATTATTCACTTGTGATCTTGGCATTTTGCGTATTGGTATCAACAATTTATGCTGCCTTAGCTGCTATAGAAAACTTCACAGGAGTAATTGGAGACCTTTTAAGTCAATTTGCGCTTAATAGGGAACCCGATGCATTCTTAGCTGAAGAGGTAGTCAAAATTCTGCATCATGATTGGGTTGAAGAATTCATAGTAAGTCATCTACATATACAGCTAGCACTCTCATCAGCCATGGTAGTCATGATCGGTTACAAAACGAGCGGAATTCAAGGATGTGTGTACAAGGTTATACTTTGGATAAATCCAGTTGGTTTAATCACCATAAGTTATGGTGCTTGGGTTTTAAATCATTATTTGATTTGGGTCGGTGCAGGATTACTGATAATTAATACAACACTAATGGCGATACAAGGATGGATTAAAACTTCACATGATTATTACAGGCAAAAATCTATCGATCCAAAAACAGTATCAGTTGGGAAACGGATTAAAGGTATTTTTACAGATCCTGTGAAGTTTTCGCTGTATTTCATATATCTTTATGCACAAATCGTAGTAACCATTTGTGGAATCATAGTTGGTTTGAAAACTAGAGAAGTTTACAGACTTCACGAGTGGATGCAGGTCGAGTACGATTTCAATGTCGGGCATTGGCACCTTCTCGCCGTACTGATAGCCACATTACTTTTACTTTCAGCTATTGATTATTTCCAATCAAAAAAAGGAGTTTTACGGTCAGTTGCTGGGTGGTTCTTAGGTATTGGAGGACTTATTGGATTTTCAGGAGGCAATTGGTATATGCTGCGAAATCCTGCGTCAGATAAACTTATTCCAATGTATACAACATTCGTAGGAGTATGGATCTTAATTGTTGGCTTCGCATTAGGCATAATCAACATTGTAATATCAAATAAAAGGAGGAATCGATAACATGGCAACATGGTCTGAAATGTGTGCTATTTGCAGAACACATTTAATTCTAACAGGTATATTGATGTTAGGATTATTTGTTTTACTCCTCTTAATCGATTATTACAAACTGCAGAAGAAAAAGGGCTTGATTTGGACATTTGCAAGTATCTTAATCGCTTTAGGATGTGCTACCTTCGGATTAAGCCTTGTGGAACCTATCACATTGCTTCAAACAACGGCTGATGCAAACACTCGTTATGCTGTTATAACTATTGGTTCATCAGCTGCTGTAATAATGGTAATTTCTTTTGTTACCATAATCATCGTGCAAAAATTAAAAGAAGTCCCTACGAAAAAACTGGTTTATACAATATTTTTCTCTGCAATCGCTCTTATGGGTGTAATTTTAATTGCAGCTGTCATAATGATAACATGGATATTACCATCTGCTGGAGAAAACCTCCATTTAGGTTCATTTGTCGGATTACCAGCACTACTGATGCTTTCAGTTGGAACCATTGTGGTTACTTATGATGAACCGAAATTAGTAATTTACCATGGATTAACCGCGGGAGGATCCTGGGTGTTGACATTGATGAATGTGATCGCTTTGTTTGGGATGAGTGATGTCGAGATGACCTCGTTTTCTGGAGTCATTCATACTTTCCATATCCTTTGTGGGGCCATAGGATTACTAAGTGGATTTTTCAGTGCATTGTTTGGAATCTCCGGGCAAAGAAAACTTGCTAAATTAACGGGATATATAACCTTGGGATGTTGGTGGACCGCGTATTTCGTCAGCCAATTTATCACGGGAATTTAAGGAGGATGAAAACAAATGAGAAAAGAAAATTTAACAAAAAATTTGGAAAATTTAACTACTGAATTACAAAAAATAGTATCTCCTGCTCATGTTACCACTGATCCATACGAAATTGAAGCGGCAACGGGGGACCTTTCAATCCTACCCAAGTATCATTATAAATTCAAGGAAGAACACATCGCTACACATGTTGTTCGCCCAAAAGACACAGAACAAGTATCGAAAGTTTTGGAGATATGCAAAGCATACTCCCAAAATGTAACAATACGAGCAGCTGGGACTTCATGTTATTCTGCGAGTACTCCAACGAAGGGAGGAGTCGTAATAGATGTTCGTCGAATGAATAAAATCCATGAAATCGATGAAGAGAAAATGATAGTCAAGTGCGATGGAGGAATTTCTTGGATTAGACTTATAGCTTCTCTTCGTGCAAAGGGATTGGCACCAAAATGCTATCCAACTAGTTACAAATCTTCTTGTTTATCAGGGTTTGTAGTTACATCTGGGGCAGCGGGAATTGGTGTTGTAAAATATGGTTCCATGATGGATGGGTTGATTGCAGTCAAGCTTGTCAAACCCGATGGAACCATTGCCAGAATCACCAAAAGTAGCGGAGGAGAAATAACCCTAGAAGATGTCGTAGGCTCTTTCGGAATATTAGGAGCCGTTGCAGAAGTCGAAATGAGTGTTACTAGATTACAAACTTCCATGGAAATGGTCGGGTATGGATTTAACTCTATTGGTAAAGCAATGGATTTCTATCGTAAGATAAAAGAAAACAATGTGGATAAACCATTTTTCTTATCACTATCTGATAAAAAATTTGAGGGTTTTTCTCATGTAACTATTCCCGCTCGAGATTTCTTCGTCTATGCAGTTTTTTACGATACTCCGGAAAAAACAGCAAAAGCTGTCGCGTTTACGAAGGACTTAGCTGCTGATTTCAATGGATTAGCAATTGACCATTGGTATTTAGAAGAAAAATGGCGGGATATAGCTGATACAGAACTTAACCTTGGTCGTCTTTGCAATAATCCAATCTTTCAAGAGTACTGGATAGCGGATGATCGAATTACAGACTTTTACAATGCATATGCTCCAACAGTGAAAGATGATAAGTATCGGAATGCATTCTATATGATTGCTGGAGTCGATAGAAAAAGCCGAATAAAGTTATTTGGGTTATCCGATATTGAAAATTCGCTGGAATTCTTTGGAATTAAAGCAAATTTCAACCAAATGGCACAAAAAGCCTATAAATCTGGAGATAGTATTTATACTATTGGTGTAGTGAACACATTTTATCAACTTCTCTTTAATAAGGAACGAGCGAACTACATGAGAAAACTGAAAGATTCTGTGGATCCTGATGATCGAGTTAACTCGTATCGCATAATAAAAACAAAAATGAGGCTCTGGAGAGTGAAATTGCTCTTCTTTATTGCCAAATTGATGTATAGGACATAAAATATGGAGGATAAAAAAATGACAGAAAAAAAATCTAAAGATGTAATTACTACTGGTCCTCCCGCTTCGGGATTATTTTCACCTACCAAGAAAAATCTGATTGAACCAATTACTACTGAGGATATGGCACACGATTATTTACGGTGCATACAATGTGGGTATTGTCGAGATGTTTGTAGAGTATATAATACTACATTCTCAGAAAAAGACTATGCTGGTGGACGTAATCGAATTCTGAAATCATTAGCAAAGAAAGAAATCCCTTTTAATCGTGAAACGATAGTTGATTCAATTTATAAGTGCATGCTCTGTGGAGCCTGCCGAGAAGTGTGCCCAATAGGCATCGATACCGTTCATGTATTTCGTTCATTCCGTGTACGAGCTGTTAACAAGGGAGTTATGCCGGAAAAATTAGCTCAAGTCCGGGATTCTGTAGTGGAGTATGCAAATCCCTTCCTCGAAGAAGGGACTAAGCGTCACGAATGGTGTAAACATGGCTACTGTGACAGTGGCTATTTGGCATGGGAGAAAGGAGTAGAACTCTACCGAAAGATTGAATCAGGGGAAATAAAACCAAATGATGTCAGTCCAAACCTAGTAGCGTACTTTATTGGGTGTACATCCGCTTTTCGAAATAATGAGCTCTCGAGTGCAACATGTAATGTCTTAGAATCTATGGGTGCAGATTTTATTGTTATTCCGGAGGAAAAATGTTGTGGTTCTGTCCTATTTCGGACAGGTGTCGATGATGTGGCAAAAGAGCTGATGAAATATAATATTGATTTAATCCGAAAAGCAGGAATCAAAGAAGTTATCTTTTCATGTGCAGGATGTTTCTCCACCTTCTCTAACGAATATATGGCATATACAAACAACAATCTCGGATTCAAACTCTCTCATGTCACTCAATTTATACCCCGATTTGCGAAAGAACACGGTTTATACTTTAAATATAAGCCACGAACGAAAGAAGATCCTCTGAAAATCACTTACCATGATCCTTGTCACCTTGCACGTTACTGTGATGTTTACGACGAACCTCGTGAACTTATTTCAATGATTGAGGGAATCCAATTATCCGAAATGCAATATAATAAGAAAATGTCACATTGCTGTGGAGCTGGTGGGGGAGTTCGAGCTTTGTATGGTGATGTAGCAACAGACATTGCAGATTCTCGATTAGATGAAACTGTAGAATGTTGGGATCAAATTAATGAAGATCGACTTCTCGAAGCTGTAGAAACGAAAGCAGAATCCTTAGTATCAGCTTGCGTTTTCTGTAAAAATAACCTAAGTAATGCTGCATCTCAATTCAAACCTGACTTACCGGTTCAAGATATTCTTCAAATACTCGAGAACTGTGAAGTTAAACGAAAACAATAGAAATAGGAAAATACAATGAATTTGAAAAAAATACTAACCAATTATCATGAGTTGATCAAATCTAAGCAGACTCTACTACTATTGGCGACTTGCATATTTGCTTATTTGATGTCTGCAATACCGATCGGTCAATTTGATTGGTTAGAAGTATTCCTATTATCTTTTTCTACTTTCATTGCAATTTCTGGGACTACTATATTAAACATGTATATCGACCGCGATATTGATGCTAAAATGGAACGTACAAAGGATCGTCCATTACCTAGTGGGAAAATGAATCCGAATTTTGCTTTGATTAACGGAATCATCTTTACAGTAGTAGGTTTGGTATTAACTATATTTCTTTGGAATTGGGTGACAACTCTGGTAATTTTTCTGGGTTTCTTTTTCGATTTCGTGATCTACAGTATTTGGTTGAAAAGGAGGACAAAATTCAGCATTCTTTTTGGTGGAATTGCAGGTGGATTACCCGCAGTTGCAGGAAGAGTTCAAGCTATCGGTAGTGTGGATCTAATCGGGATTCTCTTGATGTTTTTCATTTTGACTTGGATTCCCGTACATATATTAACTCTAGCATTGTTCCCAGAAAACTTGGACGGATATAAAAATGCTGGTGTTCCAATGTGGCCAGTTGTTAGTTCAGAAAAACAAACTATACTGGTAATAACTGGAAGTGCATTCGTAAATGTGGTAATTATGGGGGTGACTGCAATTCTATTGAAAATCTATTGGATAGTAGGAATAATCCTCGGAGCGTTTTGTGCTCTTATGATTGTATTAGTAGTCACGAATTTAATCAAACCTACACAAAAACTCACATTTACGCTGTTTAAATTCGCTTCAGCATTCATGCTGTTGGGATTTGTACTCCTTTATGTTGGAGTAATTATTAAATAAAAATTAAAATGGAGGAAGTAATATGGTTGAAAATTTGGAGGAAATTCACAAAACGACGACGATTGTCAGCACACAAGTGACTTTCTCTGTTCCAAAGAAAAGATGGCTTTCAACCTACAGTATGAAATATCCTCAATTGCAATTTGAGATATTATCTCTATTATCTATCTCAGAAGATCAAGGAAATTGTCTATTTCATATCAAAGGTTCAACAGTAATATCGTTCTTTAAGGAATTCAGCAAGGAATATGATCCTAAGAAATATCAGTTAATCCTTGAGGAAAAAGGAGAATTGTTGATGAACATCATATTCGATTCTCCCTGGGTTATCTGGTCTATTGTGGAACCTCAAGTTATCGTACTTTATCCGATTCGAATACAAAATGGTAAAATCACTATTGAATTAATTGCTCCGATTCGTAAAATTGAAGAAATTTTTAGAAAACCAAAATGGTCTATGTTAAACTTGAAATTCACAGTAGCTAAGAAATACTGTGGTGCACCTTCGCTCAATAAGCATCAAAAATATATTTTAGATAAAGCATTGGAATACGGTCTGTTTGATATTCCCCGTGAAAATTCCTTGACAGATGCGGTGAAAATGCTTGAAGAGGATTCGGGGAAAAAAATCTCAGTTTCTGCATTATCCGAGAATATTAGGAGAATTACGAAAAAATTAGCAGAATGTTATGTGAATTGTAGAGATACTGAAGAAGTAGAACTAGATCTACTAGTAGAATTAAATAAAATTGAAAACAAATAGGTAAGTATTATGGTATTAGACATATTTCCCAGCAGACCATGGCTTTGGGATTTAATTGCTATGGTAATCGCCTTAGTAACTTTGTTACTAGTTGTGAAAATTAATGGTAGAATTCAGAAAAGCGGTAAACTTCCTACCTATATAACACGTAAAATAATCCACATTGTAGTGGCCCCCATCTTTCTGTTGACGTGGTTCTTGTATACGGGAACTACTACGAGCAGATATATTGCAATGATTGTACCTTTATTGTTTGTAGTGCAATTTGTTGCAATCGGAACTGGTATTCTAAAAGATGAAGACTCTGTAAGGTCTATGTCACGAACAGGTGACCCTAAAGAATTACTCCAAGGAACCTTGTTTTATTCAATAATGATTGTACTCGTTACTGTTCTTTGGTTTTATGTTCCTGTAGAAGGTGTCACTAATGGAAATCCAGCTGCATTCGTAATTATTGGATGTTTAGCAGGTGGAGACGGTTTGGCTGATATTATTGGAAGAAAATTTGGTGGAGAAAAAAGATTTGGAATTGCTGGAGCGAAAAAATCATTTGCTGGAGCAATTGGGATGCTTTTAGGATCGTTTGTGTTCAGTATGGGATTGATTGCAATTTTTTCAATCGAAATCACAAACTTCAATATCGTTCAGTTACTTCTACCAGTTGCAGTTATATGTTCGGTTGCAACAATAGCAGAATTATTATCCCCTCCAAATTTTGACAATATTATCATTCCAGTATCAGTGATAATCATGATCGTGATATTCTATTTTCTAATCCCAGCATGGTGGCCTTTCGATCTGTTCTCCCTTTAAGTAATTTCAACGAGTAAAGAATTATGAAACGAAAATTAACTCTAATCAAACTCGGTGGGTCTATACTCACCGATAAAAATACTCCCTATACGGCAAATGAAGAACTCATTTCTTCTATCGCAAAAGAAATAAAAGAGTGTTTAGATGCTGGATTAATTGAAGATTTGATCATTATCCATGGAGTAGGTTCTTTTGGCCATGTTCCTGTTTTAAAGCATAAGCTTCATCTTGGTTTTCAAAATACTGAGCAACTACTCCCCATGTCTCAAACTCAACATGAAATTAATGAATTTCGTTTGAAATTGACCAGAAACTTCATTGATGCAGGAATTCCTGTAAACTTATTACATGCATCATCTTTTTGTATCAGTGAAAAAATGAACATATCGGAATTCTTTATGGAAGCAGTTAAAGGATATATGTCTTTAGGAATGATCCCGTTGATTGGAGGAGATATGTTATATGACACAAAAATGGGATTTAGTGTCGGAAGTGGAGATCAGTTTATGGTATTATATGCAAAGAACTTAACAGCAGATACTATGATTTTCGTCTCAGATGTTGATGGAGTATATACTGCAGATCCAAAAAAAGATCCCGATGCTAAAATTATATATTCTCTTAAAATTGAAATGCTAAAGGGAATTATCGAAAATACAGATAGTGCTCACCTTAAGGATGTTAGCGGTGCAATGAAGGGTAAACTAAAAGCCATATATTCTCTTAAGGATGAGATTGCTCATGGAACAAATGTGTGTCTTCTCTCGATGAAAAATTATGGAACTTTAAAATCAGTTCTTTCTGCAATCACAGATAATATATCCTTTACAAAATTTATAGTTTAAAAAAAATAGAGAATAGATAATTCTCTTTACTCATTTTCAACTTTGGGAGTTGTTGCTCTAGCTGCTGTGAACTTTCTCCACAAACCGGGGATGAGTGGGACCAAAAAGGTAAGAGTACTGATTACGGGAGCCATAAAGAACATAGAGAATCCTGGAGCATCCTCAAAAAAGAATGCAGAATAAATTGCCAAAGGAAATCCACCCGTCATTGATAATATTGCACCAATTAAGCCAGTGATACGCACCCACTCCAATTTTTTACCCAAAAACAATCCTATGGTAAATATCCCAAATGATACGGAGGCAAGAGCATTAATTACTACCACCAACATAAACATTTGAGCTTCAATAATGTTCGATGGACTATAATGATTCAATAGCCTTGTAGTTGCAGCTATGGTATTGATGAAGTTAAGGATAAATGCCATTCCTCCAAACAGCCCAAGTATTATTTTCTTCCAAGATTCCTTGCCCCAAGCTGCCAGAAATACGAAGTAAAATACAAGATTTGGCAAGAAAATGCCAAACCAGGGTCCAGGAGCCATTAAATCTGCTTCCATTATCGGGATATTAGGCCAAAATGATGATTTTAGCGAAATTACGTTTCCCAACACTGCCAATGCATATGCCCAATTTTTTCTTTGAGAAAATCCTATAGCAGCAACAATGAAGAATAGCCCTCCGATAAAACCAATATTAGCAAACATAGGAAAGTAGATTGGGACTGAAATTGCACATTCCTTTGCAGCATCTGTCTCAGCTTTAAGAAGAGGTCCCAAAAAGAAATAATTTAACAAATAATGACCTATTATTCCTCCAATTCCCATTATAAGGCAGATAAATCCCCATATATGAACATTTTTTCGATTTTCGATATCCATTTTTAAAAAACCTCAGTTGTAAAGTATTTCAAGAATATGTTCATTGTTCGCATATTTAAAAATATCTCTCTCTTTTTGGGATTTGGGGTGAAAATCGTGTAGATCTGACTAAGATCTTTCATAAATCAACCTTTATCCTTAAAGGTGTTTCAATTTATTTCTCAAATTTTTTCATAAAATGAATTTTTTAAAGGCAAAATAAGAGATAAAGAAGAAAATACAATATTTTATCATCCAGTTTTTTTAATTCTCAGAATGATTCTCTAATACATGAGTTTACGAAAAATTGGAGTTATATTACGAAAACGTCCAACCTTGGAAGGAGCTGGTGTTAGATTAAACAGAATATTCGGATTTAGCCAACAAAATACATTCGACCCATTCTTACTCTTGGATGACTTTTCGGGGGAAAATCCCGAAGATTACCTCAAAGGATTTCCAAATCACCCGCATAGAGGGATTGAGACAATTACGTATATCATATCTGGAAATGTAGAACATCAAGACTCACTTGGAAATAAAGGGAACATTTGTGATGGGGAAGTGCAGTGGATGACAGCAGGTAGTGGCATTATTCATCAAGAAATGCCATTGGATGTAGGT
>JAEOUK010000169.1 GCA_016839385.1 Promethearchaeota archaeon | reverse complement strand
TTCCTTTTTGAAGAATTTTTCAAACGTCCAATGAATTTTAAAACGGTAGTTGCTCGACACGAAGGAGCTGCAGCGGTAATGGCAGATATGTACGGTCGAATGACGGGAAAACCAGCAATTTTGGTTGGTCAGGGTATTTGGATGGGTACAAATGGCGGTTACGGAATAATAGAAGCTTTTTTTGCTGGAATTCCGATGGTAATTATTACTGAATACTCAGATTGGTATGGGATAAATCATCAAGGACCGTATCAGTCGGGTACGGGAGAGTACGGAACAGCTGATATTCGAAATTTGTATAAATCCTATTGTAAATATGTGACAGAAGCAAATTCTCCAAAGGAATTACTCTATGCAATTCAATTAGCGATTAAACACGCGACTACAGGACGACCAGGACCAGCCGTTGTAATTGCGAAATGGAATGTGATGTTGGCTTCAGTTGATTCTATGTCCGATGCAGAACCTCCTCTATGGCCAACGGATGGATATTTACGAGTTAATCCCCCATCTATAAGTCAAAAAGATTCTGAAATTATTGCAGATAAACTGATTAACGCAAAAAATCCCGTTATGATATGCGGAAGGGGAACTTTCCAATCTAAATGTCATAGAGAGGTCCAAGAAATTGCTGAACTTTTAGGTATGCCAATTGCTACTAGTTATGGGGGAAAAGGAATTATTGCTGAAACTCATGATCTCGCATTAGGAACAACTGGGGCGCTTAGTCAATTATTAGCAAACGAAAAAATTTCAGAAGCTGATGTGATTTTTGTGGTAGGTTCTGCACTAGCACCTGATAATACTATGAATTGTAGTGATGAGTTTATTGATCCAATCCGTCAAAAGATTATACAAATCGACATAGAACCTTTAAACGCAGGTTGGACATATCCTATTGATATTGGGGTTACATCTGATGCGAAAATAGCTCTACAAGAGATTATTCGAGCAATTAAGAAAAAGAATCCTAATATCGATGTGAAATCAAGAATAAATGAATTGGTGACACGCAAGAAACTACCTGAAATTGAATTTTTCTATCACAAAATGATGGATGAAGAAGATCCCCCATTAAATCCAGAAGTAGTAGTGAAGATTATAAATGAATTGATACGAGAAAATGATAAGATAGTCCTTGGAGCTGGAAATAATCCCATGTGGTTCACCAAACTGTTTCAAACGAAGGTTTCAGGGCAATTAATCGGTCCTTTCGGCGCTGCTGGTATGGGATGGTGTTCCAGTGCTGCTATGATAGCATCTATGATACATAAAGAGGGGAAAGTTATTGGTGTAGAAGGGGACGGATCTATGTTAATGTGCCTTTACAATTTTGAGACCATGAAGCAGTATGGATTTGACCCGATCATCGTAATAATCAATAACGGATGCTTCGGAAACGTACGAGATTATCTTTCTAGCAAAGGAAGAGTTTTTTGTGATTACGAGAGACCATCATTTGCTGCGATTGCAGAAGCTATGGGACTGAAAGGAGTAAAAGTGTTCGAAGCGAATGAATTACGTAAAGAACTAAAAGATGCTCTTACTAAGAATTACCCAGTAATTATTGATGTGGAAGTTAAACCTGCAAGTCACATGCGTATTCGGACATTAAAGAAAATTAATTAAATTTTTTAAGAGTAAATTTCTACATTTTTTTTGTTAATTAAAACTCGATAGAATCCTTATTGTAAGAAAATGAATAAACTGGAAAAAATGTCACGTGGCGCAAAAAAAGTAGTTAGAACATGCGCTCAAGTGAAAGAAGGTGAATTTGTTGTCATTTTGACTGAAGACAGTATGGAATCCATTGCAAAAGTAGTAGCTTCTGAAGTCAAAAAAGTTTCAGCCGAACCTATAATAATTACAATGTTACCACGTGTTACCGATGGTCAAGAGCCTCCAAAAATAGCTGCAGATGCTATTTATAATTGTGATGTGTTTATTTCTGCCGTGAAAACCTCGATAACTCACACACAAGCAGTCAAGAATGCAATTAAAAATGGATCAAGAGGTATCCTACTGACACAATTTACTGAAGAACTTTTGATGGGAGGTGGAATAGAAGCGGATTTCAAAAAAATATATCCAACGTGTAAAAAAATCGCAGGAATATTGGAAGAAGCTAATAATATAACTTTAACCACCCGAAAGGGAACAAGTCTCAATTTCTCTGCTGAGGGTCGTCGGGGAAATGCTTTAACAGGCATTGTTGAACGAGGACAATTTTCCACTATACCAACTATTGAAGCAAACTGCTCACCTGTAGAGGGGAGTGCAAATGGTGTAATTGTAGCTGATGCAAGTATCCCCTACATTGGAATTGGATTGCTAAAGGAACCAGTATCTTGCATTGTTAAAAACGGCATGATCATATCTATCGACGGAGGTAAACAGGCAGAAATTCTAGCAAAGGATTTAGAAGCAAAAGAAGATCCCTTTGTCTATAATATTGCAGAAATGGGTATTGGATTAAATCCCAAATGTAGATTTTTGGGAATTATGATGGAGGATGAAGGCGTCTTGGGATCGGTTCACATAGGAATCGGTACCAGTATAACTCTTGGAGGAGATGTAAAATCTCCTATTCATTATGACCTAATCATGAAAAATGGCACCATTGAAGTTGATGGTAAAATAATTCTACAAGACGGTAAAATAAGAACTTAAGAAAATATTTCCTCTAATTTCTTATTGATATAATTCATCATGACAGGCTTTAATGCTTCGAGATATTTACGCCCCATTTCTTTACTTGAACCCCGTTGATCACCGAGGATGCCATTTTCAGATAATGTGTGCATACCATGCTCATGCATTTTCTGATGTAATTCTTCATTCCATTCTCCTGTATAGCCCTCTACTAATCGATCCTTGTTTACGAGTTCTTCAGCATAATATTGTACTAGACTCGCTTCCATATGTCCTGCATGAGTTCCTATTTGACCAGGAGTCAATTCCAGTTCCATTGCAAGTTTCCCAATCACTGGCATTGCATCTTGATCATAATAATAAACTATTTTTATTTCAGGATATTGTTCTTGCTTTATTTTGATAATTTTCTCCGTAGATGGAACATTTCCACCGTGCGAAACATAGATTACAATTTTATTAAATCCATGATGAACAAATGAATCAATATAATCTTCAATAATAGCTTGAAGAGTAGCCTCTCGTAAGGTCATACTTCCTGGAAAGTTCATATGATATTTTGAATATCCAACTCGAATCGTTGGAGCTTGAAGTGCATTTGGAAGATCTGATGCAATC
>JAEOUK010000168.1 GCA_016839385.1 Promethearchaeota archaeon | reverse complement strand
TGTGATATCTCATCTATCTAGTATCACTCCAGGTCTTATTAGTTTATTAAAAACGAACAAAAAGCATATTGAAATAAGTTTAAAGGATATAATTTCTGCGAATCTCCAAGATAGATCCCGGTTACTCCATGAGATGAATAAATTTCTCGTCTTAGTACATAAAAATCTTGAACTTGTACTTTATGGTGGGGATGAAAAATCACTCTATGAAATTCGTGGACCACACGACATAGCAGCTATTTTTAGGGCAGTTTTTGACTTGAACTCATTGAAAAGTAACGAAATTGTGAATTCTAATCCGGAAAGACTGTTACTCCATCTTATTCGCCGAGGTGATAATCAAGAATTTTCAAATGGTGTCCGAATTCAATCTTTCAAAGAAGGAGGATAAAATTATGCACTTGCAAAGACAACGCTATCTTTTATTTGAATATGTTTCTTTCGATCCAAATTTCAATGTTTCGGAAAAAGATTTAATTCGCACAATCTGGAAAAGTGTTACGAGGGTGTTTGGTGAATATATCGCACATAAAACTAGTTTATGGATGATTGAATTTAATCCATCTAAAAAATTTGGTATCATTCGTTGTAATAATATTACAAGAGACCAAGTAATAGCCAGTCTTGCTCTAATTCAGGAAATTAAAAACCATCCTGTGATCTTTCATTCGATTAAGACTTCTGGTACAATTAAAAAAATCCAAAAAATCCAAAAACAATATTTCGATAAACATCGATAATACAATATGCATGGATTAACCCAGAGTTATATAGTTGATAAGTCTCAGTTAGAATGTGTGTTATTGTACAATAAAAATTTAGTAAATGAGTTCAATTCACCCTATTTTCTACTAATTTATTCCGTATTGCCCAAATCCACAAAAATTTCAGTTTATTCTATAAAAAATATACCTGTAATGAAAATAATTGTTGAAGGTTCTCAAATTACAGAAACTACAATTGATGACATATTAAAATTACTGAATATCCATGATCTGACAATCTTACACACATCTGGAATTGTTTATAACAGAAACGTCTATGTTTATGAGATTTTTTTTTCAGGGATTGAACATCCAGTTGGGCTTGACATCCAGACCACAATCCAAAAAATTCCCGGTATAGAATTTTTCGATTATGTCTTACTCTATCCACAAGAGAAATAATTGAAAAAATCTTCCTGTTTAAGTTTATATGAACAGGCATATATATCATTATATGCAAATTGATAAAAATAAAGAAACTATATGGACAATCCATTCCCGTGGAAACACCCAATCAATAGAACTTCGATATAATGAGTTCCAAGGCATTGTTCAATCAATAAAATTTGCAATGCGAGACAAGAACGCATTTAGTTCCCTAGAAATGACTCCTTCGGAATTTCAAAAGGTATTTTTGATCTTTCAATCATTTTATGATTTACTGATATCAAACGATCTAAATACTACTGGGAAGAAAAGTTTCCAACATGATAAACCCAAGCCCCATATCGATGATGAGGATTTATCTGGAGATTTTGAAATTAATACTGATGATTGGGATCCATGGTAATTTTCGGTATTTTCAACTTCCCTAAATCCCATGGATCATAAAAATTTTAAGGATTGGCACTTTTCTCAAAAATATCATAACATAAATGGGTACTCTAATGGGCTTATACACTAAAATCGAAGACAGATTACCGGAACAATTTTCCATCCTACAAGTAATGAAACTGCTCCAGATGGACGAGAGTGATTTTTCTGAATGTAGAAATATTTTGAAACAGTGGCATCAACAAGGATTGGTTAAACGAATTTCAAAAAACATGTATAAAAAAGTATGAGAGGTTCGGATTTTAAAAAATCCTCTAGAGAATTTCTATGGATCATGAAGAATTCAAGAGTTTCTCAATATTCTCTTTTTGATTATTCAATCTTAAATGACTATATTGTTTATCCAAAAGACATATTTATACCAAATACTCGTTCTCCTTTAAAGAATATTGGGATTTTTATACTAGAAGTTAATGATTGGGGACTTTATGCAGAATTTCTTAATGGTTTGTACAGATATTCATTGATTGACTCTTTTTCTATTCAAATTGTTATTCGCAATTCTATTTCTGTATATCTTATCCTCAAAATAATAGGAATTGGTTCAAATGAATTGAAATTTCGGTATTATAATCTAAAAAATAAGATCCCTGAACACATGAAAAAATTAATTTTGTGTGAAAAGAAATTAGAACAAAAATTTTTAGAAATTCTGGGTAACTATAGTAAGACCTTTTTACGAAATAATTACATATTGCGTGAAAATCGTTTATTTTTTACAACTACTCCTGAGAGTACTCGGAGTTATTTCTTCTTGTATAACTTAAATGTCTTATGGATGTCTCAAAAAATCGCAAACATAAAAATGATTGTAGAATTGCTTCAAGCAAGTAAAATATATTGTTCACTGATATTTTATTCAAAAAATATGGGAGATTATTCAGAAAGTAATTATTATTTAATTGCTAATTATCCGCACCCTGAAATATTTGAAGAACAATTACAAGAGAAATTCATCCAATACGGATACAATTACAAGCTAGTGAACTTTTTTCACCCAAATTTAATGGGTCGAATTTTAATGCGAGGTCCCCTGATGCCAAAATTTATTCAACGAACGAGCTTACCTCCAATTTTAAATGCTGATCTTTCTTTTTCACTTAATAAAAATCCGAAAAACATAGCTCCATGTATAAGTTCCATATTAATGGAAATTCCCTCCAAAAAAATTTCTGAAAACTTATATGAACTATTTAATGGAACTTCTCTCCTCTGTATAATTAAAAAATTAAATATATCAACGATTCAAGCAATTCGTAAAAATTTAAATGGATCATTCCATGTATGTATACTCTTTTTTGAGAGAGAACAGGACTATTATGTTTTTACGAATAAAATCGATTCTTCTCAAAACCTTAAGAAGGCTGTTCCAATACTCAGAATAGAAGAATTGCAAAAAGAAGTTGAAAAATTAAAAAATTTGAAAATCAATCCAGAGATGACTGCGTTTTAGAAAATCCCTAATTTTATCGCTAGCTCAGCAGCTGAATCACTTGGATGAAGTTTTATATATGCCTTTTTAGTTCCAGATGGTGTGATCATCGTATTAACTTTCATCACCTTAACACCATAGATTTGCTCTATTGCTTCTCGAATCTGGAACTTATTTGCACTGCGATCAACTATAAACACGATCTTGTTATGCTCATCAATAAGATCGAAAGTGCTCTCTGTTACTACAGGTTGCTTTAGAATTTTATAATATTTTTCCATATCCATTCACCTATATTGAGTTTAATTGCTTAAACGCAGATTGAGACCATAAAGTCAGTCTTCCTGGTAAAGCTCCAGGTGCTAAATCACGGCAATTTAACTTAGAATATTCTACAATATCTACTCCTGGGATGTTTCTCGTTGCCTTAAAAATTCCAAAATTATCCTTTACAACCACTAAAACACTTTTTCTTTTTTTGTATTTTCTTCCTCTTCTCTTTCCCTTTCCTGAACGAATTTTTACATTATCTTTTACTCTATTAATGTCATCAGTTAAGCCCAGATTTTCAAATACTTTTAAAATTTCATTGGTTGTCTTTATAGTCTGAATTTTATCATCAACGACTAATGGGATAGACGGCACTTTTTCAATTTTATGTCCTCTACCCAAAACTAGCTCTTCCTTTGAAGAAGCAATGATAGCATTTATTAATCCAAGTTTCCGTTCTTTTGCATTTATTTTCTTTTTTGGATTTTTTTCTGATGTGGGTGGCCATGCTAATCGTCCACCGATTGCTCGTGGAATGAATGCCGCGTTTCTCGCTCCTGGGTATCCTGAACCTTTCCTTCGTGGGATCCTTGCAGCAGCGTAACCTGATCCCCAAGAGGCTGCAGTATTTCTTTTTCCAGCCATGGGATCTCTTCCCTGTCGTTGTTTTTCTGAAGATTCAATTGCAGCAACTACTCGGGAAATGACATCTTTTCTAGATTCCTGAGAGAAGAATGCAGGTGATCTTATTGATTGTTTAACTTTGCCATCTAATCCATATACATTGATATTTGCCATTTTACTTCCCTTGTTGAGTCTGTCTACTGATATAGGTTATAGTTGGAGATGCTATTTCAAAATTTCGTTTAGGACGCATTGATTTCCGCAATCGGATAAGCCTCTTTTTTGATCCCGGAACAGAACCTAACACAACAATATAATCGCCTTTAACAAGGCCATAGCGTAAAAATCCTCCTTTAGGATTAATTTCATCTCCTGTCTCGCTAATTTTTACAATTCGTTTGTTATATTCAGTCCTTTGGTGGAATCCCATCTGTCCTGCTCTTGCAACCGTGTACATTACACGTGATGGATGCCAAGGCCCAATACATCCTATTCCTCGTTTAGTTCCTCGAGTTTTACGTGGCAAGAGTTTGATGCCGAATCTTTTCGCAGGACCTTGAAATCCTTTTCCTTTTGATACACCAATAACATCAACTAATTCTCCTTCACCAAAGATATCTCGAATTCTTAATTCCTTACCAAGATGCTCTAATGCAAATTCAAATCGAGATACTGGAGTTTTCCCTCCAGATATCATGATTTCAATAATATCTGGTTTAATCCGTGGTACACTTGCCTTATATGGCTGTGTATGGAATAATCCTCTAACAACAGTGTGGGAATTTATAATATCCTTAAGTTCCTTTTGTTTAGTTTCAAGATTATATTTATCTGGATTTGGTAGAGAAACCTTACGTGCTAGTTCTTTATTTAATTTAGAACTTAGTAATTCTCCCTTACATTGCAAACCATATTCAGTCTTTTCATAGATTTTAATTCCAAATAATACAAGTGGAGGTGTTTCTATTACTGTCACTGGTTTCATCAATTCTTTTCCAAAGAATGGATTAGTCTGTTGATCTTCGATATATGCTATATGCGTCATACCTGATTTGAATCCCGCAAATCCAAGAAATAACGGATTTTTTTCATCCATTTCAAGCCAGTTTCTAACTCGACCTTTCATATGATTTGCGCGTTTTCTTGGCATAAATCTAAGTGATCCATGTCTAGGTGCATTTTGCTTTCTGTGTCCCATTTCACAACACCGGTCGTCTCAGTGAAAAGAAGAATATGCCATTAATAAAAAAATTTATCATTTCGTCGTTTAGAGAACAATATTTTGGGTTTGGGTTCGAGTGAACTTTGGTTTAATGATGAAACACAATCCCATCATTATCCAGATAACGATTTCAACACATTCAGTTATTATGTAGTTGATATCATGAGCAATTGAAGAAGATATTAATACTGGACGAATTATTTGCATGACTAAATATAATATTTGCGAAACTCCCATCAAAAGTGAATTGAATTGTGGAAGTCTTCGATGTTTATGTAAATTAAAGAATGTAATTATTGATAATATTACAATCGGTAACAGCATGATAACCAATAATGCTTGGAGAAAGACATAGCTAGGGGCAAAAATGATCAACAATAACGAAACTACTATAAATATCACATTGAACAAAATTTGCTTTTTCACGCTTTTATAAAACCATACAAACACTAGCATAGTGAAAACAGGGATTATGTTTGCAACCATTAATATCCATCGTACCTTTAAAATTGGGAGGTAAGTTACCTCAGAAAGAACTTCAAGTGACCCTAATTCATTGGTTAAATAAATATCAAAAATCTTAGCACAGGCTAGGAAGAAAAATTGCAATCCAAACAAAAATTTGAAGTCTTTTATACTCTTTTTTTCTGATTTGAACCATTGATAAAATAACATTACTGAAAATCCAAACACTACAATTGCACGAACTCCCATAATAATTCTCGCTTGTATTACAAAATCCATATTATTCAGCCCAATTTACCATTTTTGTTCTATAAAAATATTTAAGGATCACGAAAAGATTTTTTCAAGTCCTTTTTCCACAGTTCAATTTCGGTTTCTGCACCCCCCCTTTAAACTAAAAATCCACACCATTAGGCATAACAGATATTTAAGTGAATTTTATGTACAGAAAAATCTCATAATATGGATACACACTCCTTACAATTGGAGTATGAACCTACAACTAGAAGAATGCAATAACTGTCCTGAGTGCGGATCTTCTGTCATAACTGATGGATATCAAACATGTTGCAGTGAATGTGGTTTAGTGATCAGCGAGAATTTATGTCGCTCAACATACCAATTATTTGAAACTTCAACTTCACAATTCAATCAAGGACGTCAATACGTCTCAGTTGGTAAAACTGTCGAAACAGTAGGTACACTTGGTTCTTATATAGATTATTTTGAAAAAAAAAATAATTTCAGAGATATAACAGGAAACTCTCTACAATCCCATTATCAAGAACTTTACTCAAGATTAAAAACGAAGTATTCAAAATTTTCAAAAGTAAAAAACCAGGAAACTGACTATCGAATAATGAATATTTTGTCTGACATTATTCAAATTTTAAATTTAAGTCAAATAGTTAGAAGAGACGCAGCCTATTACTTTCGTAAAATAAAATCTCTAAACAAGATTATTCGTAATAATATTTCACTGATTGCATTTTGCATTTTTTTCGCAGTGAGAAACCAAAATCACAATGCTCCCATTACTATTAATGACATTTCTTTCGCATTTCAACAATTGGGACACAGAGTCAATCCAAGACTTATTTTGAGGGATGGAATTTTGTATAAAAAAATAATACAAAAGCCAAAACCACACATAAGTGAAAATTATGTCAATCGTTTAATTGAAAATATCGTAGCGTACCCAGAAATTCAACTACGTTTAAGAAAAAAAAATCCTTCTTCTTCGGTTTCTGAGTATCGTTTAAATTTATACAACCAAACACTTGAAATATTACAAAAAATCGATATTCAGAAACGAGGAGGTCGTAATCCTTTTATTTTTGCTGGTGCAGCAATTTATTGTGCAGACAAGATCTTATCGATGAGATATAAGACTAAATCTGTTCTTACTCAAAAATTGGCATCTAAAGCAATGCAAATTGCTGAATATTCCATTCGAGATCATTATGTGTCTGTTTTTAAGAAATTAATTATCACAAATTTTGCCGAGGAGAAATTGACCAGATGATCCTGTGATTTCTACGGAGTAAAAATTGTTTATCTCTCCTTCATCTAAAACTACTGACTTATAAAATTCATTACGAGCAACTAGTTTTTTTGATTTATTTGGATTGAACCCATGAATTAAGACTTTTCCCCTCCATCCTATCCAATTTTTAATATTTTGTTTAGAATATCGAAGATATTGCTGTGTCATCAAATTAGTCCTTTTTTTAATGATCGAAGAATCTAACTGATCCATTTCTTTTGCTTCAGTATTCGGTCTAGGGGTGAATTTGGAGATATTCATAATATCCGGTTGGAATTCATCAATGAAATCATAGGTTTGCTGAAACTGTTCCTCAGTTTCTCCAGGAAATCCACAAATAATATCTGTACTTAGTGTAATTTTAATTTTTTTTAATTCATGAAACAATTCTCTGAGTGTACGAGAAGTATAACCTCTTTTCATGAGACGAAGAACTGAATCTGAAGAGCTTTGAATTGGAAGGTGAAGAAATTTGTAGAATATTTTTGATTTTTTCAAAATTTTTGCTAGTTTAATAATTTCTATTGGATTAATAGGATCTATCATTCCTATTCTGATGAATACCTCTTCATCCCCAAATCTTGCTTCTATCTCCTCTATCAATTTTGTAATATTATATGATTCCCATTGATAATATCCACAATCCTGTCCCGTCAAATATATTTCCTTAATGTTATTTTTTATGAAGCACTGAATTTGCTGAATTATACTGTCCTTAGGATAGCTAATTGCTTTCCCTCTGCTAATACGAGTACAGCAATAAGTGCAAGACAT
>JAEOUK010000167.1 GCA_016839385.1 Promethearchaeota archaeon | reverse complement strand
ACTTAAAGGACATGAAGAAGCGGTTGAATTCGGGGAAGAACTGGACTGGGAACGAGAAACTTATTATCTGTGCTAATTTTTTTTACTTAAAAATAAATTATTAGTCCTTTTTCTCTTTTTAACCACTTTTAACTATGATGATTCAGCTTGTTGTATAATATCCTTTGTATGTAGCGGATTACTTCTTCCGGATTTTTAGCCGAATAGATTGAATCGTTTCGAGTTTCATCAAGTTTAAGATCACCTAATAGAGTTGACCATCCCACTGTTTTTTTGAAATCGGGAGATGTAAGTGTATCCAATTTTTTTATTATGGAATCTTCAGGGAGAAAGTCTAATCCGATAATAGGTTTCCGAAATTGCCATGCAAATGCTATTTCAGATAATGTACCAGATCCACCAGCGACTGCTACAACAATATCAGCAGTATTAACTATAATTAAATTTCTAGCGTATCCAAATCCTGTCGGAATAATGATATCAACATACGGATTTGCATCACTTTTATTGAGACCGGGTAAAACACCTATAATATCTCCATCTTGATGTTTTTTGGATTTTCTTGCACCTTTGGAAACCGCTTCCATAATCCCAGTTAATCCTCCCGAGATTATTCTATACCCATTATCTATTAGAATAGTCCCCAATTGTTCTGCAGTAAGAAGAACCTCTTGGGAAGCAGAAGACGTGCCAATAATACCAATAATTTTCTTTTTGGGTGATTCCATAAAAGTACTATTGTAAAATTAAAAGAAAAAGTTATTTGTATTCAAAAGGTTGTCGGATGATCGTTTTCATATTTTCAGGTTTAACCTTTCGGGGATCCGAGAGATAAATTTCATGATGTTTATTCTTATGACCTTCAAATTTTCCTCCAATTTCCTCAATGAAATTGTGAATTTTTACAATTGTAGTGTGTTCTTCAGAGTAAGGACCAATATGCATTATCTGAGCTGAAATTCCCTCTATGTAACTCTCAAACCTCACTTTCTCTATAGTTTTTGAGAGCTCAGGTTTTTTCTTGAGAGCATCCTTTACAGCAGCTTGAAATATTTTTTTAGTTATCCAATCGGGTGTCATAATCATCATTGTCCACTTCCACTCATCACGATTGCTTTCGAGAAAGTCATCCATATTATCTGCCCACCAAAGACCTTCAAGAGGAGAAACTACGTAGTCTTTCTCAAGTTCTTTCTTACTAAGAAATTTGAGCTTGTAAGCAATGGAATATAAGGAAGAAATTGCATCTTGATATTGTTGTGAATCTCCCGGAGAGCCTTTTCCATTTATCAGAATAAATTGCATATCTGGAATTTCGACTAGACTGACCTTTTTCGGACTAGGTTGATAGAACTCTTTCATGATTTTTTTGAAATCCACCTTTTCTCCCAAGTCAATCACTACATGTTAGTATTTCAGTTTAATGATGCTAGCCTGATGGAAAATTCCTTTTGTAGGATACAGATTTAGTTCTTTATACACTTCTAAAGGAATGCCAATATCAGCGAGATAGAGATCTCCCGAGTAAACTTTTCCATTTCCTTTAAATAATCCGACTTTTGGAAGTCCTAAAGTCATTGTAGCTGTTGCTTTTACTGTTAATGGACCGTATGTATCACCTGTGGTTGCATTCATTCCAGAAGGAACATCTAAGGATATAACGGGAACTTGCGTTTTATTAATGAAATCAATAAGAATAGCAGCATTTCCTTGTGGTTCTCCAGTTAAATTGTATCCAATAACGGCATCCAGAATAAGATCTGCATCGATTTCAGTATTAATATTTGTTACTGAGGGCGCGTTATCTAGAGGAACACCCATATTTTCCAAAATCATTGCTTGATGTTTGGTTTCACCCTGCAATTCTTCAATAGTCCTAGTCATAATTACATTCACATATGCTCCCCAATTGAATAAAACCCGTGCAGCAACTAACCCACCACCACCATTTCCCCCAGATCCAACAAGAATGAAGATCTTTTTATTTAGTTCATCTCCATTTAAAAAATTCGATCGAGCTAAAGTAGCTAAATTTCGCCCTGTGGTTTCCATCATCTGAATAAGTGAAATTTGGT
>JAEOUK010000166.1 GCA_016839385.1 Promethearchaeota archaeon | reverse complement strand
TCTTCATCCTTAATTACTTCATAGAAATCTTCATCATCCCAACCGAGATCATCTTCCATAGCATCAGCAACGTACAATTCCCCGATTTGACTATCGGATTTTTTAAAGAGAGAACACACACTACATACTAATGCAGTTTTTCCTAATACAAGATCACGGGCTTTGCAATAACACAGTGGTTGTAAAGAATAAGAAACTTCATTCATTGTCTCCAAATGGACACATGCGTCCTTTGAATCAAAGTTTTTAGATTTACTTGATTTTGATGTCATTATCTTTCCTCAATTAACACAATTATTGTACGAAAAGGAGTTCTTGCGAAGTAGCATACCTTGCATTTCTTTTATTTTTTTCCATTTATAAACTGATTATGTGGTTATAAAATATACTCAAATACATAGATCAAGACTAACAATATTTGGCGCTCAAATTCCTTTTATACATGGAGAACAAATATCAATTTTAGGTGATTTCATGGATATTAAATCTGGTCGCAAATTTTTGCGTTTTTATGATCAAGATAATTATGAGGTAAATGTTCCAACATCCGACCAACAAAAGAAAATAGAAGCACCTCCAATTGAATTAGAATATCCCGAAGATGCTCGATTGATAGACTTAGTTTCTCCTGATGAATTTCAGTCAAAACAAACTACACTCCTATCTCTCATAAACTCTCGAGCTAGTCGAAGGAAATTCTTAGATGAATGTATTTCTCTTGAAGAATTATCATATCTATTGTGGTGCACTCAGGGAGTTAAACGCAGACTAAAACTAGGGGCATTTCGTACTGTACCATCTGCTGGTGCACGATGTCCATTTGAAACATTCCTCTATATACGAAAAGTGGAGGGATTGGAACCAGGAATTTATCGATATATCTCTCTTCAACATAAGCTTCTTTTTATTAAATCTGTAGTGAACGCTGAAGATATTTTTACTCATCTTGCATATGAGCAGCCATTTGCTGGGAATTGCTCCGTATTATTTATTTGGATTGCAGTTCCTTATCGAACAGAATGGAGATATACAACACTTTCACACAAATTCATTGCCATTGATTTAGGAATTGTATGTGAAAATCTCTACTTAGCATGTGAGGCTCTAGGATTAGGTACGGTTGCAATTGGTTACTATGAACAAAACAAGTTAGACAAATTACTGGAAATTGATTCGGATGATGTCTTTTCCATATTAATACAACCAGTAGGAAAAATTTCGAAGAAATCTGAAATGCGTAAATTTTTAAATACGCGGAAAAAAGAACCGTCTAAAGAGATTTTGAAGAAATACTTAGGGACATATCAGGTTGCTAATGGACCACAAGTTGATGTAATCCTAGAAAACAATCAATTAGTTATTTCAAGTGATCTTTTCCAAGAACCATTAGAATCTCATAGTGATACGGAATTTATTGGTGGAGAAATCTTGAGAGCTGTTAGATTTGAACTGGATAATACAGGTAAAGTATCGAAAATGGTCGTATTAACTGGTATAATTAGTGATAAAGACATTATTGAATTAATAAAGAAATAAAAGCAAGGTAGATGGATATCATATTTTCTCGATATCCATTCGTATTTTTTCTCTTACATCATTATTTTCGATTTTTTTTGATAAATCATTAATCTGAGATTTGAGATCTTGGATTGTTTCTTTCAATTTTGTAGGCAAGGACCAGAAAGATTTCCGTTGTGGGTGAAAATGATGCAATGCTTGATCGTATGCTTTAATTGCTTCAATAAAAAATCGACATGTCGATTCATAATCATCTTTTTCAAGGTATGTCAGTCCGAGATGATGATTAATTTGTCCTACTCCAGAAAAGTCCCCTGCTTTTTCGAAAAGTATTGCGGAATTTTGTAGTATCTCTAACCCTTGTTGCTTATCTCCTCTGCGTAAATTTATATTACCTACGAAAAAGTCTGCATTTGCCATAAAGTACAAATTACCAGATAATTCAGCTTGAATTTTCAATTGCTCACAATATTTTATTGTCAAATTATCATGCTTGTTTTCATAACATAACTCTGCAACATCTTGAAGCACGTCCAGAAGTTTTCCATGATAGGATTCACCCATTTCTTTCAATATAGAAATAATTTCATCATATTTTTCAGTTCCAGTGAAAGAATCTCCAGAAAGAAATGCAGTTTTCCCTTCAAAAAGCAATTTTTCCAACTCTTGAATCGAGCTGGATTCCAATTCTTTTTTACTATCTATGGGAATAGTTGTTAAATCTGTCTCTCTTACCGAAGAAATTCCATCCATGATCTCTTTTGCTTCTTCCATTATTTCTGTTGGTTTACCTTGCACTTGTTCTACTGGCTTTACTGATACCATATCTTCCTTATAAGCAACTTGAAGAGGTAGACCTGATGCTGCATAGGCACTCAATTCTGTTAGAATATTCGCAAAAAAGAATTCATTCAATCCAATAATTTCAAAATCCACATTATGATAATTTTTCTCAAAATCTGGATCATTTGGATTCATATGTGGATCATTTAAACGATAAATTTCAAATCCAGGATGGTTAGGATGATTTTTCTTGTCCAGTAAATATGTATGGTCAAACACTAATCCCATAAAATCCGGATTTGGTCCTTGAAAACTAATTTGGTTGATAATATCTACATAGCTATAAAATAGTCCTAAACCAGGATGAGAATGAAACCATCCAACCATATAACGTTTATGACCCTCTGCATCTAATTTGTCTTGAATTTCCGCAATGAATCCATAATGTTCAGGACCGAGTTCTACATCGGTAGCTTCTCCATAGGTCATGGGTTCTGCCCGATCAATGATCACAGAATGTTCATCTGAGGTACCGATTAAAATTCCGTAAATCTCACGCCATTGCTCCCTTGGGATAGAGGAGTTTGCATATCGCGTTGAGTATAAAATGATGGTCTTGTACGCTTCCGCACTCAAAATAACTTTCTTATCGGAAAGTGGTGATTCTGCCATTCTAAATGTATAAATGTGGATCGGTCTTAAATTTTTAATTGAAATACTTAAAAAAAAACCATTGAAGAGATACAACATGAAAATTGGTTTAATTTCAGATACTCGTTACAATATTCACGTATAAAATAAGCTAATTCCAAAATTTTTAGAAGAAAATATTGATGTACTCATTCACTGTGGGGAAATTACTTCGATTTTGTGTAGATGTTGACACAGTTCATGATACTATTCAAGACTATAAATTTCCAGTAGATGCGTAATTTAAATCAACTCGAAAATGAATTTTCTCGGAGATAGCTTTAAATTTTTATTCCACGTCACTTTTCTTGAGAAAAATTATGTCATTCAGATGTAGTTCGTGCGGAAAAGACGTTTCTGAAGATTAATTCTATGATCATGGTGGATTGTGCCCCGAGTGTACTCGATTAGAGAAATATGGATCAAAAGGAACCAAATGTCATTATTGTGAAAACATATCTTACGTTAATTGTGAAAAATGTGGATTGCCTATTTGTCAACATCACGAAGAAATAACATACAAGTGGCGTCGACGATTGTGTCCTAAATGTTATGATAGGTATACTACTACGAGTATATGATTAGCATTATTAGTGGCTCCTATTGCGATTATAATTGGCATTTTAGGTGCAAGTTTAAGCTGAACACTTATTTATTCTTAATTTTTTTTCTTTTCTTGCTGTTTCTCCAAATAATCTAAGTAGTCATGTTCTTTTCTCAAATGAATTTTTCGTATTTCTTGTTTTTTCCCTTTCCATTCGGGTCCATCTAAAGGAAAAAATAACATAAATAATACAGAAATAATTAAAGCAATAGCAGGAACTAGAGTGAAACCGACCATGATTCCAGTTTTTGCAGACGTAGTAGCAATATAGTACGGGATATCTAGAATTTTCTCTGGAAACCGAAATTGATGAATAACCCAGAGAAACAGCCAATTAGCTAGTGAAATCGCAGGTTTTGTAATTAGAGCATTTATTCCGGAGTAGCTGGTCTCCCTTCTCTTTCCTGTGCGCAATTCGTCAAAATCTATTACATCTGCATTTATTGCTCCTTGGTTAAGAGATATGCTTCCAAAACCAATTCCAAATAGGATTAAAGCTCCCATCGCAGGATAAAACCACCATCCAATAAAGTATGCGAGAATTCCAGAAAAAATACTAATTAGCATTCCTGAAATGAATACTCTCCTCAGACCGTATCGCTGATTCATCTTATTCCAAACTATTGTAAAAAGAAATGTGAATAAATAAATCAGTAACAAGGGGAGAGATGTTTCAAAACCTCCTAAAAGTATAGGGATTTCCAATACATAATTAATATAATAATATAATCCGGTGAATACGATTGTTTGTGCTATAGTGATGAAGAAAATCGATCCTTCAAAAATAAGAAACGGTTTATTCTTGAATGATTCTGAAATACTCTTAAAGAAAGATAACGGTTCTTCCTGCTGAGTATATTCATTTTCCTTGATATAATAAGATGCCCATATCAAACACCCCATTGAGAATATTGCTAGTCCGATCATCGTAGGTCGAAAAGCAGGATTTAATGTTGGAGAGTTGTCACCCGTCAATAAAACCATTGGTAATACTAACGCAATAACTGAACCAATTGCACTAATAAAACCTCCCACCATGAGTAGATTGGAACGTGCTTTTACCGTTACAGCCATTTCTGCAGCTAATCCATA
>JAEOUK010000165.1 GCA_016839385.1 Promethearchaeota archaeon | reverse complement strand
GAACGTTTACAAACTTTTGGGTGATTTTCAGGTAGATCAGGGGAGCCTGGGACAATTTTTAAACCTTTTAGTATATTCATAATGCCTATAAGCGTATCTTCTACCTTTTTTACTTGAAAACTTTGAGGATTCCCAATTTCAATTGTGATACTTGGTATTTTCATCGTCTTACAAGTTCCTCTAAGGGTAGTTTTACTCGGATTAGAATTTAAGATGATGTCTGAAGGTTGCATACTAGCCATCCAAGCAGTACTTTCATGTGACAAATCTGCACGCACATAGTGAGTATTTATTCGACCAAAACTTGCAGTATGCAAATCAATGACGTAGTCAAATGCTCCAATTATTCGATTAATGAATCTGTGTACGAAAACTTTAGATTTGTTACCATCAGGAGCACCTGGCATGATTGTATTTAAGTCAACACCATCGATAAAATATCTTTCATTATTCAAATACCCAAAAATGTTAACAACTGGTATACCTATAACGGTGCCCTTTAATTCCTCAACATTTAACTTGCTAAATAGTTCTTGAATTACTAAAATACCGTTAAGTTCATTTCCATGAATTGCAGCGGTTATCCCTATTGTTGGACCTTTTTTACCTTTCGCAACAATTACAGGCAATGAAATCGGAATTCCCAAAGGATCTGTTATCAGTTCTACACTTAATTTTGAAAATTTTCCTCTGGGGAGGACTGAAATGTCGAGTTTCTTTTGGTGGATGAGATCTTCAGTTTCCATTGATATATCCTAGAAAATTCATCTTATTATGTCTCTCTTCACCTTAATTTGAAAAACGTCATTTTGATTTGAATCCAAAAAAACGATTTTCTACCAGTTGCATGAAACTTAATTTTCCTAAAAATCTGGTTTCGTCAAATAGTAATCTTTTTTCCATTTTGGCATCAAGAAAATCAAAATCAAAGCAATCAAATTCAAACTAATTGACAATAATCCGATTCCTAACCGTAAGCCTAATTTTGCATAAGGTGATTGAATTGGTACCATATCATTAAATCCATAAGCATCTATTATAATGGAAAAGAGAAAAAAAACTACAGACGGAGCTGGGCTAGCAAAAATAGCGTTTATTCCCATAAATACGCCTTTATCAATTCTCCCATGCTTGAGTTCATATTCATCAAACACCTTTCCAAATAACGCTAAACCTGCGATCCACCAAAATAGTCCTCCAATCGAGGATAGTGCTAAAGAGGTGTAAGCTAAGTATCCTGAGACTCCTAAAAAAATTCCGAAATACCCAATTAGTGTAATTAACTGTCCGATTATTAGGAATTGTTTTACTCCTATCTTTTTGACCAAAGTTGGACCAATTACATATGTTATAAGAAAAAGAGGAAAAAAGACAGCACTAACAAGAGTGACTTGTTCATTTGTTAAATCTAAGTAATTATCCAAATAATAAATCATGAAAATTTGATTGTTTGCTTGTACTCCTACAATTAGGATTGCACAAATTATATATAAAATATAGGATTTTTGTTGAAGCATTAGTTTAATGGTTTTCCTGTAATTTTTCTTGATTGTTAGTTGTGTCTCTGGTGCAATCAAGATAGCATTCTTGCGAAACATACCAGCAGATAAACTATAGAAAATAATACCTCCTATCCCTAATCCCGCGAACATCAAAATTGCTTGAATTCGAGTCGCATCATCTCCCGTTAAAAAATAGCTAGGAAGTAAAAAACCCGCAATTCCAAAAAATGTCTGGAAAATTAAACTTACGGATTCTACTGAACTACGTTCTTTATCTGAGGAACTCCCCTCTATTATGAGATTTCCTTTGCTTATCCCAAACATCGCAATCCCAGAATCATAAATCGAGTATCCTAAAAAAATTGTCAAGAACAATAATACCGGAGACCAACTGGGCTGACCGAGTAATTGAAATATCATTCCTATAAAAAGAAACGGTATTGCAAGTAGGATATACCACGTGAATTTATTTCTTCCTCGTGAACGAGGTGTTTTATCAATGAGAAATCCAATTAATGGATCATTTAATGAATTCACTATTGCAAAGGCTAATTGAGCATAACCGAATAGAGATGCTGAGATTCCAATAAATTTTGTATAGTATTTCGCTAAATTAGAACCAATTGTAGCCATTAAAGTTGTGGACGCAACAAGTAAAGCATAATTTAGCTTAACTCTTAGTGGAATTTTTTTGGCAGATTGGATCTCCATACATCTAATTGATTTTGAAAGATAAAAATCTGAACAAAATTGAACAAATGCATTTTGCATGTCTTCAAAAAAATAAAAAAACCTAGGTTTTTTTGTCTCAATAGAAAAATTCTGTCGAAATTATAAAAGATGACTTAAAATAAACCAAATAAAAATAACGTAGTCTTTCTAAACCATCAAAGATTCATCTCTAAACTCATTTTGTGGAAGAGTTTAAATACATGGTGAATCCTAATATCTTTGCCACATTTTCAAATGTGGAATTCTAAAAAATAGGAGTAATAAGAAAACAAATGGCTCCACCAAAAAAAGATACGAAAAAGAAAGAAAAACTTTGGGAAGAAGAACACGAAGACGAAGACTTTGAAGAAGAGGATTTCGACGACGACGATGATGATTGGGAAGAAGATGAAGAAGAAGATTTTGATGATGAATATTAGATTATAATCTATATTTTCCCTTCTCGATTCCTGTTAATTTAATCCTTTTTTTTCTTTTCAACCATACACTTCTTTTAACGCGTTTTCTAATTGATTTAATCCTGCTTTTAATTCATCTAGATTTCCACCGAATCCTATCCTGAAATATTCAGGCATGTTGAATACAAATCCTGGTACAGTGAAAGTATCATATTTCTCAACTAATAAACGAGATAATCTCTCTGACGATTCTAAGGATTTTAATCGGGGAAAGCAAGTAACACTTCCTCGAGGTTTTATCCACTCCAAATAATCTTGATTTTGCATCCAATTTTCTAAATATGCATAATTCTTATTTACTAATTTTTGAACGTTTTTCATATGATTTTCTTTCATTTGTAATATTTTAGTGGCTATATATTCATTCAAACCACTATTACAAATAGTAATTTGTTCTCGAACTCTCCTAACTCCCTCTAGGATCTCGTTTTGTTGTGTAGCTAGCCACCCAATTCGAATTGCAGGAGCTCCATAAATTTTTGACATGGTAGAAACACTTATTGCATTTTTACTTAAACTTGCTGCTGTCGGGATCATTTTAGTTCCGAGGGTTAGTTCTCGATAAGTTTCATCGAAAAGAAGATAGATATCTCTTTCTTCCACTATAGAAATAATTTGTTTTAGTTCCTTCTCTGTCATTAATGAACCTGTTGGATTATTTGGATGAGTTAGGCATAAGAGCTTGGTATTAGGTTTTATCATTTGTTCCAGATTCTGTAGGTTTGGTTTGAATTCATCCTCAAATTTCAACCAAAACAAGTTAAAATCTCTTTCCAACGAACCAGCAATATATCGAAAGGATGGATAGTTGGGTGCTTCGATGATTATATGATCATTTCTTGTTGTAAGAGATGCAATTAAAGAAAAGATCGATTCTGCTGCTCCGTTTGTGACTCCAATATTTTTAGCATCTAGTCCATGATACATATTTGCGATTTCTGATCGTAGTTCGAAACCCCCTAAATGAGGTGTATATCGTAACTCAAGTTCATTTAAATTTAATCCCAGTTCTCCCAATTTATAACAACGAACGGAAGACTCTCCAATATTATATTTCACATATTGAAATTCGTCAAACCAGTCTTCAATTGTCATTCGTTCGAAAGTCATGATTTCACCAAACATTTAATGTTAGTTTCCTATTCGGGAAGAGGCAAACTGAGTATATCTCGCGCTTCTGCAGGAGTTGCAACATCTTTTCCAGCTAACTCTATCACTTTTGCTGCCCATTCAACTTGTTCAAAACTGCCTTTTGCTTGTTCTCGTCGATAATTCCGAACATTGTCTTCAAGTCCCACGCGGATATGCCCTCCTTGAGTAACAGCAACCATAGCGGCTTTTGTTTGATATCTAGTGATGCCACATACGCTCCAAGTGGCTCCTTTTGGGAGTAGGGTTAATAAATGTGCTAAATTCATTAACGAAAAAGGTACACCTCCCAGTACACCAAAAACAAATTGAAAATGCAATGGTTTGCAATAATCAAACCAATCAGCATAATCATTTATCCATAGTGCATTATACATGCCGCCAAAATCAAAAATCTCAATTTCTGGTTTTGTTCTGGCTTTTTTTGCAGCTTTAGCAATAAATTTCATTAAGAAAAAAGAATTTGTAAACACCGCATCAGAGGTTATTCTGCCTTTTTTATAGTCTGCCATTGCAAAATTCATTGAATTTGTATTAAATGAGCACATTTCGGGTTTGAATTCTTTAATGGGTGCGGCTCGAGCTCGATGATCACCTGCTATATTGACTGCTATTGAACTTGACAAATTAATAATTGCATTTGGAGCTGCATTCATTACAGCTTCTAATGTAGGTCGAATTACTTCTAAATCAGCTGAAGATTGACCATATGTTTTAGAATCAGGATCGGGATCTCGAATGTGGAGGTGGAAAATTGAAGCACCAGCTTCGTAGCATTTACGTGCATCTTCTGCATATTCTTCCGGGGTGTAGGGAACTTTTGGGTTATGTTCTTTCATACTTTGATTCCCAGCAAGCGCCGCTGTGATTATTATTTTATCCGATAAATTTTTCATGGGTGTTTCACCTAATCTTGTAATACAAATTCGTGTAAGAAATTAATAAATGTTATGTCTTTAGACGAGTTATGTTCACTTATCCCGATCTAAAAATGAAACAAAAAGATATTTAATGTTAACTCCGATAAGTAATATTATCTAACACTGAACGATGATTGTTTATGAAAGAAGTATATCTAGTTGATTATGTTCGAACTCCTTTTTCTAGAGCTCGACCCCGCACTCCAGAACGAGATGCTTTCAGTGAAATCTCTGGAACTCGACTCGTTGCAGAAACATTCAATAATATATTTGATGTACGGTTAATAAATAAAGTCACACGAGACGAAGTTGACCATGTAATTATGGGATTAGCAAATAATTTTGGGGATAATTTCTCGTTTTCAGGAAGATTATCAATGTTTTTTGCTAAATTTCCCAATCACGTCCCCGCAATATGTCTTGATAGACAGTGTGGTAGTGGAATGTCAGCGATGCATCAAGCTTTTATGCAAATCAAATTAGGATACGACAACATAGTTCTCACAACAGCTTTTGAGCATCACACCAGAGAACCGATGCATGGAAATCCTCATATAACTCCTGATCTTGCCGTAGGGAATCCAATGAGTAGTTGGTACAATCCTAATGAAGACTTATTTGCATCAGCATCGATGATTCAAACGGCTCAGAAACTCTTCGAGATGAGAATGAAGGACATCTCAAAAGAAGATCTAGACAGATATGGGGTACGATCCCATAATCTAGCACAGAAGTACACTGAACATGGATATTTTAAAGATGAAATTGTTCCAATCCTTGGTCATGGTGAGGGAAATCCAAATGAAGATCTCTTAGTTGATAGAGATCTTTCCATTCGATATGGTGCTACTTATAACGAAATAAAAAAAGTGAAAGTAGTTTCCAAACCAGGATGGGCAGGAGGTTACCAAAATCCGATTTATGATAAACCGGAATATACAAAACTTAATGGTGGTAGTTCCGACGGTGTAATCACTCCAGGAAATTCTTCCCCACTGAATGCAGGTGCTGCAACGATCCTAATGATGTCAAAGGAAAAAATGGAAGAGAAGGGTTTAACTCCTCTAGCTCGTGTAGTAGATGTTGGTTGGGCAGGTGTGGACCCATCAATAATGGGGATTGGACCTGTTCCCGCCACGGAACACGCACTCAAGAATGCTGGATTGACTGTAGATGATATTGATTTTTGGGAAATTAATGAAGCATTTTGCATTGTTGCTCTCAATGCTATACACGATCTCGGTATAAAAGATCATGATAAAAAAGTTAATGTTAGAGGAGGAAGTACAGCAATTGGCCATCCTATTGCAGCTACAGGCGTTCGGATGCCTGGAACATTAGCGCGGATATTAAAAGAGGAAAAAGCGAGATTAGGTATTGCAACAATGTGCTGTGGTGGAGGTCATGGAACATCAATTATAATTGAGAATCCAGAGGAGGTATAGAAAAATGATAAAGAACGTTGTTATCGTAGGAGCTGGCGCAATGGGCAGTGGAATCGCGCAAATTAATCTCATGGCTGGATATAATGTCACACTTGTTGATATCAAAGATGAATTTATCGATAAAGGAATTGATAAAATCAAATTCGGTTTAGAAAAAGTAGAATCCAAAGGAAAATTAGTTGGTCGAACAGCAGAAGGTTTGCTTTCCCAAATCAAGAGAAACACAGACTTAGCAGAAGCTGTGAAAGATGCAGATTTAGTCCTTGAGGCAGTAGTGGAAGACTTAGTTGTAAAGAAAAAAGTGTTTAATACCATTGGGGAACATGCTCCAGACCACTGTATTATTGTTTCTAATACGTCGTCTATGAGTATCAAGAGTATGGCTGAAGCATCCAAGCGACCGGATAGAGTTTGCGGAGTTCATTTCTTTAATCCAGCTCCTTTAATGCGATTAGTAGAAGTAATTATGTGTAAATATTCATCTGACGAAACCATTAAAAGTGCAGTAGCTTGGGCGTATTCACTACCATGTCTTCAAGGTAAGCGTTATGTTCCAAAAGTGTTGAAAGATAAACCTGGTTTTATTGCAAATCGTATACAAGCACCAGTAGCGATTGCAATGAATTGGGCGCTAGATTATGCTCAGAAAAACAACATTCCTCTCGAACATGTGGATAATGATTTATTCATACCTATTGCTCCAATGTCACCGTTTATACTTTTAGATCATGTGGGACTCGATATTAGTTATATGTCTTCAAAGTATTACGCTACAACGTTACATGACGATTTTATCCCTGGGAAAGTAATTACTGAGCGGTTCAAGAGCAAAAATTTGGGCAGAAAAACAGGTAAAGGTCTTTATGATTGGATTGAGGGAACTCCCGTTCCAGACAGAACTCATAAAGCGGGGATTCTTAACTTGGAAATAATTGGTGCAATTCAGGCAAATGAGGGATGTAGGTTACTAGAAGAGGGAGTAGTTAAAGATTGGTCAACAATTGATAAAACTATGGAAGCTGGATTCAATACTCCAGGACCAATGCAATTCTTGGTTGATGGAAATCGTGAAAGATGGCCAAAACTTCTAAAGGAATTTGCAGTAAAAACGGGCAAGATATATCTCAAGCCTTGCGAATTAATGAAATCAGCAAAATACCGAGAGATGCAATATCTCCCGTAATTTTTATTCTCTTTATAAATATATTTTAATCATATCCGACAAGTTTTAAATGAGTGCATCAAAAAGTTCTCTCATCTAAAATTTCGTCATAAAGAAAGTGTTACATCACGTTATTTCAGATAAGGTATAAAAAAACACTTATTGCTTAAGGAGAATAAACATGATTAAAAATGTTGTAGTTATCGGAGCTGGAGCAATGGGCGCAGGAATAAGCCAAATTGCTTTGATGGGTGGGTATAACGTTACTCTTGTTGTTAAAGAAAAATACATTAACAATTGCACAGAACAAATACGTTTTGGATTAGAGAAACTAGAATCAAAAAAGAAACTCAAAAAAACTACGTCTGCAGAATTGTTATCAAAACTCAATCGATCCACGAATTTAGCAGAATCTGTAAAGAATGCAGATTTAGTCGTGGAAGCAGTTACTGAAAACTTAGAAACTAAAAGGAATGTGTTCAAAATTGCGGGAGAAAATGCACCTGAACATTGTATCTTGG
Source organism: Promethearchaeota archaeon (assembly GCA_016839385.1). Next base: position 2,405 of record JAEOUK010000165.1, on the reverse strand, counting down.
TTTCTAATACCTCCTCTATGAGTATTAAGGCACTTGGTGAAATCTCAGGTCGTCCCGAAAAAGTATGTGGAGCTCACTTTTTTATTCCTGCACCATTAATGCGATTAGTGGAAATAGTAAGAACTGACAAAAGCTCTGATGAAACTATTGAAATTGTACAAAAATGGGCTGAGAAACTACCATGTGTACGAGGAAAACGGTATGTTCCAGTTGCTCTCAAAGACCGACCTGGTTTTATTGCAAACAGACTTCAATCTACTGGTATAATTGCTGTTGATTGGGCGACAAATTATGCAGTAGAAAATGGAATCCCCGTAGAACATGTGGATAATGATTTATATACTCCATTTATTCCAATGTCTCCCTTGATTTTATTAGACTATATTGGACTGGATGTTAATTATAAAATTTCAAAACATTATGAGTCCGTTCTCCATCCAGACTTCAAACCTAGTAAATTAATGGATAAAAAAATGGAGATGAACGAGTTAGGAAAGAAAACAGGAAAAGGAATATATGAATGGAATGGAGACGCTCTTCCTAAAGTAGATCGAACTCACAAAGCGGGAATACTTAGTCTAGAACTAATATTCGCTCTTCAAGCAAATGAAGGATGTAGATTATTGGAAGAGGGAGTTGTAGACAAAATTTCAACAGTTGATGACACATTGAGGAATGGATTCAATATGTTAGGTCCCTTCTCAATACTTATGGATGGGAATGAGGAAAAATGGGTTCAAATGTTGGAGGATTTTGCTGAGAAAACTGGTAAAGTATATCTGAAACCTTGTGAACTTATGAAATCGGGGGGATATAAGGAATTTCACTAGTCTTTGGAGGTCATGGAATCGCTATTGTAGTCGAAAACCCTGAATTACAAGTAGTGGGAATCCAGAATTAGAAAATTTTTAAGTTAAGAAAGATACTGGAATTTTTCAAGGACTCTATAAATTTCCTTAAATTTCCAAAATTTATCTAAATAATAAAATAATAGTGAGAAAAAATGAGTGAAAATAGATGTACACATATCAAAATAGGAATAAATAAAGATTTTAATTTAGTCCAACAATTCATTTAGCATTTCTTTTCTGAGTTTAGCCAGTTTTTCCTTCTTACCCTCATCAGAAAAAATACCAAACATCTTCTGTGCCATATGGTTCGTCTTAGAAAGCGGATCTTCCAGTGATCTGTTTATCATATACTTGGTAATTTGCATTAAAGATGCATCACGTTTCTTAAGTTCCTTAGCATAATCCATTACATGCTTCATGAAATTTTCTGAAGGTAAGACTTTGTTTACTAAACCTAATTGCACTGCTTTATCTACCCCGAATTTATCTCCAAAGAACATAATTTCTTTAGCAACTGTTACTCCAACCAGTTTCGGTAAAAGCAACCAACCGCCCCAAGCCACAGGGAATCCTATCTTAGACTCAGGAAGACCGAATGTGGCGTTCTCAGAAGCAACTCTTAAATCTGTGGAAATTGCAATCTCAAATCCACCTCCCATCGCATATCCATTAACCGCAGCAACAGTTATTTGAGGAAGATAAAGGATTTTAAGACAAACAGTTCTGCCCAATTTCTGCAATTCCCAAGCTTCATCCGGTGTCATTTTCGCTTTAAGATCATTACCCGCGGAAAATGCCCTTCCCTTTCCCGTAATTATTAGGATTTTTAGTTTGGAGTTGTCAGCAATTTCATCAACCTTTTTATTCAACAATCTCATGGTGGTAATATCAATTGCATTTAGCACATCTGGTCTATTAAGTGCTAAAATCCCAATTTTGTTTTTTTCTTCAAATAAATAGGGTTCAGTTTCCATATATATCAATAAGAATGTTCTAATTAAAAAAGCAATTGATTATGGCTCTCAAGTTCCTATCGATTTAGGAATAGAATTTGAACATCTCGGCTTTGCACTCAACTCTCAATCCAAGGATTTAAAAGAAGGAATCTTTGCTTTTCTCGAAAAGCGTAAACCAAATTTTACTGGAAAGTAGGATAATTGATAGACTATGGCCTAATGGTCAATTTTTTATCATAAACAAGCCCAAACATCATTTTTCCTAGTAGAATTAATCTGAAAGTGAGAATTTGAGAGAAATCAAATGAAAGAATATAAAAACGAACAAAAAAAAAGAGCGAGATCCAAAGAAGATAAAGCAGAACAGATGGAAGAAATTCTAAATGCTAGCCTCGAACTCATAAAAACTGAAGGTTTTCACGGATTTGGGATGCGAGCTTTAGCAAGACATATTAAAATGTCACAGGGAAATCTTTATCATTACATTTCCAGTAAAAGGGAACTATGGATTGCTGTTCGAATAAAAACTATGCGACATTTCAGGGAGCTTTTGGAGAACATAGCACAATCTAATAGTGAAAACACTTTAGAAACTCTT
>JAEOUK010000717.1 GCA_016839385.1 Promethearchaeota archaeon | reverse complement strand
ATTTATGAGTATCGATAAAATGAATTATCAAAAAAATATTAGCTTAAATAAACACGATGCGCTACTCATTGTTGATATGCAAAATGATTTCATGCCCGGAGGAGCTTTACCTGTCGAAGAAGGCGATCAGATTATTGATAATGTAAATAATCTCGCTGAAATTTTCAGAGAAAATAATGGAATAATTGTTTTAACACAAGATTGGCATCCAAAGAATCATATGTCGTTTGCTAGCAGCCATCCTGACAAAGAACCAGGTGAAGAATTTCAATCTGAAGGAATAGGACCTGTTTTATGGCCTGATCATTGTGTACAGGGCTCTAGAGGTGCAGAGTTCCATGAAAAGTTAAAAACCAACTTAGCTTATGCTATAATTCGAAAGGGTTATAATCCAAATGTCGATAGTTATTCAGGATTTATTGAAAACGATAAGAAATCAGAAACGGGGTTGTCGGGGTTTTTAAAATCTCTAAAAGTTAAAAGGATATTTATTTGTGGATTAGCATTGGATTACTGTTGTTATTTCACAGCTTTAGATGGGATTGATTTTGGTTTTGAAGTATACTTTTTGGTAAATTTAACTAGAGGAATTGATTTACCATCAGGAAATATATCTAAATCTTTACAGGATATGACCAATAAAGGTATTAAATTCGCTACTAAAGATAATTTAGTCTGAAAAGTTAAAAGCTCATACATGATACACATTAATTAAATTTTTCAACAAATATTGCTGCACTTCGTTAAATCAAAAATTAATTATTTAAATGAAAAATTTTCTATTATATCAATGAACTTTCCATATTCGAAAATTTTGATTGCTTGTAGTGTAAATACAGCTAGATCTCCAATGGCTCAAGGTTTTCTAAACGATTTCTTTGCATATAATCATATGAATGTTGAAGTATATTCCGGGGGGATATCATCGAACGCAAGAGACGGAATGCTCATTTCTCTTGACGCAAAATTAGTTATGAAAGAAATCGGTATTTGCCTTTCTGAAGATTCCCTTTCTATTGACTTAAAAAAAAAACCTGAATTAATTAAACAAGCAGATTTAATTTTAACATTAACTGAAAAACATAAAGAAGAAATCTTTGAATTTATTAGCTCAGATGGAAATAATATCTTCACTTTAAGAGAATTTGCCGGTGAAAAGGGTGATATTGAAGATCCTTCAATGAAAGGTATTGAAGGTTTTCGAAAAGCTCGTGATGAGATTAGATATTGTATAGATCAAGGAATGAAAAGATTTGAATGAATTAAATGATTGAATATATAATAATAGCTATATTACAGGGTTTATTTGAATGGCTACCGATATCTTCCTCGGGACAAGTAATGATAGTTTCAATAAATTTTTTTGGGATTCCTCCTGTAGAAGCATTTAGTTTAAGTATTTGGGTTCATTTAGGGACTACTATTGCGGTTATGATAAATCTAAGAAAAGATTATATTCAAATCATTAAATCTCTAATCCCAAGGAAGTTCGATGTTGATCAAACTGACATTAAGAAAAGAAATTGGCTAATATATGCCACAATTGGAACTGCGATAACTGCTGTGCCATTATATATTCTGTTAAAATTCGTTATAGGAGAAGGTTTTGACGCAACTCAAGGAGATGTGTTAACTTTAGTAATTTCTGGCTTATTGATTATAACTGGAACTGTAATATTGACCTTCAGAAGGAATTTTGGTAATAAAACTATTAACATTGTGTCAGATAAGCAAATTATCAAGGATTCAAGCATATCTGGGCTAATTCAAGGGATTGCGATATTACCTGGAATATCCCGTTCTGGTTTCACTGTATCTACTATCTTATTCGAAAAATACGACCAAGATCATAGTTTAAAGTTAAGTTTCTTAATGTCAGTCCCAGTAGCTCTTGCATCAATAGGTATGGATATAATATTTGGAGAAGGTTCGGTTTTTGGAACAATTGACATTTTCACAATTCTGATTACAACAGTAGTTAGTTTCATTGTAGGCTATCTTTCAATGGAAATTTTGTTTAAGATCGCAAGGAAAATTAATTTTAGTTATTTTTGTATCTTATATGGGGCATTATCATTCGCGATAATAGTACCTTTCATGTTTT
>JAEOUK010000164.1 GCA_016839385.1 Promethearchaeota archaeon | reverse complement strand
AGTCCAAGTTATTCTTACTCATACCAAGTTAACCCCGATATTGTTACTTTAAACAATAAACTACAGGATTCAATTAGATATAACAAAACACAAGAATTCAATACCATCCTAAATTTGATGGGAGTTAAATATATTCTTCAACGAAATGACATAGACTATGAATATATCACTTCCATTAATCGCAAATTAATTGAACCTAAAGAGATGAAGGAATTTTTAACAAAAAACCCAAACATAAAATTATCAAAATCATTTGGAGACCTAGACATATACCAATTGATTAATACAAGACCTTATGTCCAAGTACTTCCTATTGACGAAAAACAAGAATTCAAAATAATTTTCCAAGATAATACAATCTCCGATTATGAATGGGATTTTAATATAACTTCAAATTTGCAAGAATGGAAAAATTTCACACTAGAAGAACAATTTGGTGCATTTTGCAACATTTCATTAGAAGATAATTCATTGAAATTTGTTTTACTGAATTCAACGTGGGGATGGAAAACTATCTCGAGCCCCTTAATGTCAGCATCTTATGCAGTCAATTACAACATTACATTAGATGTTAGGGGTAAAAATGCCCATGAAGTCCACATGAAGATTCTTGAATATAATGAAGAAATGCAAGTAGTAGCTTCTGAATATTCAGGTTTCGTAGGAGACAATACGTTTGATTGGAGAAAAATCAAAGTAGACTATTCAGTTCTAAATGAAACAACAAAGTACATGCAAATTGCTTTATGGAACGGACATGAAACCAGTAAACATTTTCCAAATATTATTTGGATAAAAAATGTTAAAATAATCGGATATCAGACTGAGCTCAACACTGAAGATATTAAAGAAGAATTGGAAAACAAAAAGAATAACACAATAGCTGAAATCTTAGATTTCGAAAAAGTATCCCCCACAAAGACAATTGTGACAATCAACTCAACCCAACCCTTTACAATTCTAATAAATGAAGCACATGATTCTAGATGGATGGCTCATGTCAACAATCACAACTATGAAGCAATTCCAGTTTATTCCGTCATGAATGGATTTAAAATTTCAGACGTGGGTCAAATGGAAGTTATAATTGAGTTTGAACCTCAAAAGTGGTTTTTTTATGGTTCAATAATATCCATTGTAACCCTCTTTTTATGCATTATATTTCTAACTTATGGTCGGCTGAAAAAATTTGCTAAATTATTGGTGGAAAAAGTCCACAACTATAGCTTTAATTTTTAACGGTCTAATGTACAATTAGTTTCAAATATTGAATTCGAAATTCAGAATTTCTCATATTTTTTCAATCCGGACGCTCATTCTTTTCCAAATTCTTCCTTTTTTCCATTATTCTGTCCATTTGTCCTTTTTTCCAAAATGCTTCTTTAATAGTATGTTCATGTTGAATTCTAAACTTTATTAAATAGGTGATACTTTCGGAATTATGGAAAAGTGGAAATGCTGCTACAAATCATCTGAAGTGTACAATGATGCATTCATACAAAGAGTAATATAACAAATATTGCAGTAGACTCTTCGTGGATAGTTTATAGAGAGTTAGGAAAAGTTTTCTTTTTATCTTAAATCCTAATTTAAGTCCTAGGCTTTCTAATGTAATATACTCCAATAATTACTGCAGAAAATATGCCGAGTCCTACTAATATGATGGCTAAGGTGTATATTGTAAAATCATAGGAGTTAGGATCTTTATTTTGTTGATATTCTAAAAGATTGATAATTGTGTCACTGTCACCGTCTAGTGAGGCGTCGGATGGATCTAATGGATTTAAATCATGTGTTATTTCCCAAGTATCGGGTATTCCATCGTCATCATCATCTTCGTCAACTTCGTCTGCTTGAAGGTCTCCATCGGTATCTCGTTTTACTTCAACTGTAATAATTGTTGAATTAACATTACCGGAAGTGTCGGTAACATCCAACTTTAAATCATAATTGTTGGAATCAACAAATGTATGAGAAACAGATGGAACAGAGGTGTGCTCGATTGCACCGTCTCCAAAAATCCAAGTATAATTGGCTATAGCAATGTTGTCATAGGATTGGCTTGCATCAAAACTAATAGGGCTATCTTCAATACCTGAAACAAAATCTCCTATCTCAATTACAGGTGCAGTTTTATCTAAAACAGTAAAAGTAACTGTATCGTTGGAAGATTGCCCTTCTGCATCTGAAACAATAAGAGTAACTGAATATACTCCAGGTTTTTCAAAAATATAACTTGGAGTTTCACCATTCAAGGTATGAGGTTCACTTGCAGTAAATGACCAAATATAACTGGTTATTCCAACATTATCTGATGAACCAGATCCATCAAAAGAAACAGAAGTATCTTCATCGACAACCTGATCAACCCCAGCCTTAGCCAGAGGAAAGGTGATATCAATTACGGTGACTAAAACAGAATCAACCGCTGAATTTCCTTGAATATCAGTAACATTTAAAGTAATTT
>JAEOUK010000163.1 GCA_016839385.1 Promethearchaeota archaeon | reverse complement strand
GTACAAGATAATAAAAAGAGATGAGAAAATCAAACTTTTCTGTAATTATTCTTTTTTCATGAAAAATCCCCCTATAAAACTTAAAACAGGAACTGCAAAAACGAACGTCCAAATTTGCCAACCTCCAAGAATCGTCATAGAAGTAACTGAAGAGATAATACCCAAGGTGATTATGTACAGAAGAAGTGGACCACAAATAATTGTTACAAAAATCCAATTTACTCTCTTTCTTACAAAATTCTGCTCTAAATTTTCTATTTCTATTAAAGAATCGTTTTCAAAATGGTCCATATGAGTGAAATAGAAAAAAGGTATTTAATGATTTTGGAGTTCACTTATCAGAAAATGAGATTTTGCTTGAAAAAACTTTTCATTTTGAATATTCGTTTCGAAATACTGTTTTTTCAAAAGTTTGGCGTTCAATATCACGTGGCGTATAACGGGAATATCCAAGAGGTGTCATTCCAATTACTCGTGCTTTTTCAGGTAGTTTCAATACTTTTTTGGTCTTCGATTCATCAAAATAACCGATCCAGCACGTCCCCATTCCTTCATTAGTTGCAGCTAGAATTAATTGTTGTAATGCAATTGCAGCATCAACGGGATAATATTCTAAACCATTTGTATTAACCCCCGAATCTTTTGGAAATATGAAAACTACAATTGCCATTGGTGCGGCTGAAATCCATTTTTGACCCGCATTACCTAATTTTTCTAATTGTTCTTTGTCATCCACAATAATATAGCGAACACCTTGCTTGTTACTCCAAGTTGGAGCTAGAAATGCAGCATCCATAATTCTTTTCAAAACGTCCTCTGGAACTTTCTCTTCGGAAAATTTTCGATGAGATCGTCTAGTTTGGACTACATTTATAAAATCCATATTATGTTGTTAGAAAAGGAGATATTAATATTCTAACTATCACGGATCACTGATTTTTCAGCTCTCATTCAATTTCATAGCTTTGATAATTGCAATAGTTATTGCGTATCCGAGTGCTGTCCACACTATCCAAGAAATCGATTGAAAAACAGATAATCCATAAAAGTAATTCAAAATATCATCAATTATATCAATAGATGTATAATTCTCCTCTGGACGATACTTAATATACACAACCTCATGAGTATTATATGAGAGAGCTTGAAAAATAGCATCTACGGATTTATTTGACGGATCTGATAGAGTAAATTTCACAAAAGTCTCTAAATCTTCATTCATATGGACGTCCGAACCACCTATGCATATTAAATTATTATCCAAACAAAATTGACGAATATCTGGAGCTTGTTCTCTTGCACCATTAACAATTTCAAATCCATCCACTCCCCAATCCCGTAATTCTTCAAATGAAATTGGAGCAGTAGCATTTTCCTCGTAATGGTTAACCGTTACATATAATCCTTGAGATTTTGCCCAGATAATAGCTTCCCGGCAAGACAGGGTTTCCGTAGAATTTTCTTCTCCCCAATAATTATCTGGGATTATTACTGTGTCTGTTTCTCCATAAATATTAAGATGAATGCCTTCAGGATCATCGGTAAACTCTTGAGCTTTAATCACAGTGAAATCAAGTCCTTTCCGATCAACATATTCTTGCGCATGTATTGCACCTCCAAGATTATGATGGTCAGAAAAAGCAGCACCATCGATTCCTTGACTTATATACCAATCTACTCTTTGTCTAGGTGTAAGGACCCCATCTGAGTATGTTGTGTGTCCATGAAAATCAAATAAAAATTCATCGGGAGCTAAAGCTGGAGTAGCTTCAATAGTCTGAGTCGGGAAATGAATATATTGTAATCCCTGTGTTAGCATCAAGATAAACCAAAATATAGCTAAAAATTGCATCAATTCTCTTTTTGAAGATATTATTAGGTTTTTTATTTTGCTATTACGTATTCGAGAAAGTAATTTCGTTCGAATCTGATGAAATTTTAATCGATCTACATCCCGATTTCTAAACATAACGATAAAATTGAATCCCAGTTTTCCCATAAATAATGTCAAATTTGACCAGGATATTACTTTGAGAATCCATCTAAAATTATTTGCGAGAAAGAGAATTCCCACAATTAAATATCCAATACCAAACGTGATAATTCCCACAAAGAAAATCAACAATCCCCAAATAAATGTAAATCTAAGAGCATCACGAAAAATTGTCGAAATTTTGTTTGATTTTATTCTTTGGTCGTATCTAAATTTATCCAATAATAGTAATATGGTTCGCAATACTACATAAAAAATAACTAGAATCATAATCCAATACTCAAATTCTAATCCCACTATTAAG
>JAEOUK010000039.1 GCA_016839385.1 Promethearchaeota archaeon | reverse complement strand
GGAGGTTTCTTGAGAAGATTAGTAAATTCGATATTATATTCTGGAAGCTGGATATAGAACTTACCCTCTCCCAAACCTGATTGTACATTTCCGCTGAAGTGTAATACGGTTTTTTCCAGTAATATGTTTTTCAAATCTTGGTAAATGGATTGTAGAGCAGTCTTACCTTTCTCAGAAATAGTAATTAGAATTTTATCCTCATCGAGAGTATTGATGATCAAACCCTTATCTTTTAGAGATTTGAGACGCCGAGAAATGGTTTGTTGAGAAAGAAAGAGGTTAGCAGCAATATCAGTGGTAGTTTTTGAAATACCTTCTAAAGCTCCCATTTTACTAAGCTGAAATAATAAGAACCATTCCTTCTCTCCTAGCTTCTCCATCTCTTGTTTACCTTTAAATTTCTTCACAAAAAAAATATAATGCTTGTTTAATCAATTTTGGTATGGGATCACCATATCGGGTACGCAGAATTTTTAAACCAATTGTAATTTGGATAGCGAAATTGTTCCAAAAAATTGGATTTCTACCTAACTACATTACAGTTTTAATGTTGTTAACTTCCGTTGCAGCCTGTATTTGTATTGTTTTTTCTGATCTTTTTTGGGTATTCGGCATTCTCACATTCCTAACTGGAATTTTTGATGGAGTGGATGGTGCGTTAGCTAGGCTTTCAGGAAAATCCACTAAATTTGGGGCATTTTTTGATTCTACATTAGACAGGTTTTCCGAGATTGTGTTATATTTTGGCTTATTTCTGAATGGTAATTTTTTTGCATGGGGAGAACCGTTCCACCAGGCAATTATTATACTAATCATCTTTGGATCTTTAATGATCAGTTACGTGCGTTCCAGAGCTGAAAGCATGTCTGATACCAATTTTGATATTGGAGTGTTTGCACGATCTGAAAGATTGTTCTTTCTTTTCTTAATATGTGTTATTCCGTTCAAGATAGTCTATTCTTCAGGTATTATTATTCTTGGAATTGGTGTTATTGGGACTATGGTGTATAGAATAGTATATATCGGTAGAGATCTAGTCAAAAGGCAAAAAGAATAAATTTCGCATCCACAATAAGTATGTAAATAAAAAAACACGGGTTGGTCTAAATGGATGAAATTGACATGCAATTATTGAAAGAACTGTGGAAAGACTCCCGCATGAGTTTTAACTCTCTTGGTCATATGCTGGGAATTTCTGGTAATATTTTGAAAAAAAGAGCAATAAAACTAGAAGAGGAAGAAGTCTTTGTATTTCATACCAATCCTGTGTTTTCTCAGTTCGGGTACGCCCGAATTGCGTTCATGGGTGAAATCGAGAGAACAAAACGCGATGCTTTTTGCAAACAAGTTGAAGAATTTGAAGAAGTGTATGAAATAATTTTTTCACTAAGTCAAACTTGTGCAATCATTGCACTTTTACCATTTAATACAGCCGAGGGGATTTCAGATGTTACTGTTGAAGAATTTAAAAAGAGATTCCACGAGAAAATCCCTTATGTCCCCATACATGAAGTATATAGAATCCAATTTGCATTTGGGGAAAATAATTTAAAATCCATGGAAATGAAGTTAATTCGACTTCTTCGTGAGGATTCTAGACGAGATTTAATAAATCTCTCTGATAGATTGAATTTGTCCAAGAAAACTCTGTCAAGATATTTGCAAAAGTTTTCTAGTTCAAATCTTATTGTCCATACGATTGGTCTACAACCCTCAAAGGTAAAAAACTTCATCGTCCATTTACTGATAATCACGTTTAAAGACAATAAACGTCTGAAAGAAAAAGTAGAGATGATGCAAGAAAATCTCCCAAATTATCTATCTTATTATGTTCTGGTAGATCCTCCAGGTATTGCATTCTATATTTATTCCAATACGTTATCAGAAATGGAGGAAATAGTCGACACTACTTCAAAAATGAAAGAAGTCAAAGATATACGAGTATTCTTCCCCTCTTATATCGTTCGATTTGAAAAATGGAAAGACTTAGTTATCCCGATCACAGATTAGTATATTCTAATCTGTTAATTTGTCTAGCGAAACCATCCGATCTTCAACAATTTTTTGGATAAGACTATTTCGATATATGATTTTTGAAGGAAACATTTTGGTGAACGTGTAATCTTCCTTCATAAAGGAGCGTATTTTATGCTCGATAAGATCAATTTCTTCTAAAGATTCCGTTGTAACCTCACAATATACACCAGGAGGATCTACCAGCAATTGATTGTTGAAAATTGCAGATTTGATTTCTCTTAGAATTGAATCAAATAATTGCTCAAACCGAATATAATCCACATTTTCTTTACTAATGTAAAGATTGATGAATATCCGTTGGGAAATTTTATTGGGTTGGGTGTTAATCGAAAATCTCCCTATTTTAAATCTAGTGATCTGATCAAGATAGTATTTTACTGATTTTGAAGTCATTTTACAATCTTT